>NZ_JACJQM010000002.1:0-289272 GCF_014696655.1 Nostoc sp. FACHB-888
ACTCACCCGTCCGCCACTGTGTCCGAAGACACCGTTCGACTTGCATGTGTTAAGCATACCGCCAGCGTTCATCCTGAGCCAGGATCAAACTCTCCGTTTTGAAGCGTTTGTAAGCTCTATAGCTGCTCTTTTTTAACTTCAGCTTAGTTATTTTTATTTTCTTAGACGCAAACTACTTGCTGTCTTTTCGCTTTCAAACTATAATATTTTCAAGGTTCGGTTTACCTTTTGGCGTCGCTCTAAACGCGCTCCGCTTCAGGCACTTATTCAATATAACGAACCTAACTCTTTGTGTCAACTATTTTTCCAAAATTATTTTGGACTGCTTCTGATTCTCTATGAAAGCCTTAGAGAGTAAGGGTTATAGGCTATAGTATTCCTGGAAGTCACGAAGGAAGAAATGAAGTTGTGAAGAGTTCTGGTGTTTTGCCGCCCTGGTTGGTTTTAGATCCACTGTTGCGTGGCTGGTTGTTGGAGGATATTGGCCGGGGCGATCGCACTACAAATACGCTACTAGTAGAAGATGTGGCGCTAGGCTCGGCTAAATGGATAGCTAAAGCTCCAGGGATAATTGCTGGCTTACCAGTTGCTGCTAAAGTGTTCCAGATTTTGAACGAAAAAGTCAGTTTTGTGGGGATTGCGGCTGAAGGTGTATGGTGTGAGCCAGGACAGATTGTAGCTGAAATTCATGGTTCTTTGGATGCGCTACTCATGGGGGAACGAGTTGCTCTCAATTTAGCTATGCGCTTGAGTGGAATTGCTACGTTAACTAATATATATGTAGAGAAAATTGCCGATTTACCTGCTCAGTTGGTGGATACGCGTAAAACTACACCAGGGCTGAGACTGTTGGAAAAATATGCAACTGCTTTAGGCGGGGCAATTAATCACCGCATGGGGTTAGATGATGCGGTGATGATTAAGGATAATCACATTGCGGCTGCTGGAGGAATTGGAGAAGCAGTTACCCGTATTCGTTCTCAGATACCTTATCCCTTGACAATAGAGGTAGAGACTGAAAGTTTAGAGCAGGTGAAAGAAGCTTTGCAGCACAATGCTGACATTATCATGTTGGACAATATGCCTGTGGATATGATGGATAAGGCGGTGCAGTTGATTCGCCAGCAGGATAGCCGCGTGAAAATTGAGGCTTCAGGGAATGTGACTTTAGAGACGATTCGCGATATGGCAGAGACGGGTGTTGACTATATTTCTAGCAGTGCACCGATTACTCAGTCAAAGTGGTTGGATTTGAGTATGAGGATTGTACATAAATAAGCCGAATCACCCCACTGTAAAGTCGGTGTAATATTGCGTTTTTGGAGAATCTAAAGTCTAAAAAATGCAAGTTAAAGTTACTAGACTTTTTCTGATGGGCTGATTAAATCCTATTTAAATTGGAATTTCAATCCAGAATTCTGTGCCTTTTCCTGGTTCTGATAAGCAATTCAAAATTCCACCATGTTTTTCTACTACAATTTGGTAGCTAATTGACAGCCCTAGCCCTGTTCCCTTACCCACCTCTTTTGTTGTGAAGAAGGGATCAAATAACCGTTTTCTAACGTCTTCGTCCATTCCTAATCCGTTATCAGCAATTCGGATTACAACAGATTTATTATCTAAAATTTCAGTCCGAATTATAATTTGCGGTTTATCAGTTGTTTTTAAATTGCTTATTGACTCTTCTAAAGCATCGATTGCATTAGTCAAAACATTCATAAATACTTGATTAAGCTGCCCAGGATAGCAATCAACTAAGGGTAAAGTACCATATTCTTTAACAATAGATATATCTAATCCAATACCATTGTTTTTCCAGCGATGATGTAAAATTAATAGTGTATTTTCAATTCCTTCATGAATGTCAACTAGTTTTTTCTCTGCTTCATCGTGACGGGAAAAATTCCGCAATCCTAAAACAATTTCACGGATACGATTAGTACCCATATTCATTGAAGACAGGAGTTTAGAAAGGTCATCGGTAATAAATCCTAAATCAATTTTTTCAGCAAAATCGTGAATTTCTGCTTGGGGGTTGGGATAGTGCTGCTGATAAAGGTGCAATAGGGTTAACATCTCTTGAAAGTATTCGTTAGCATAGGTTAAGTTGCCGTGAATAAAGTTAACTGGATTGTTGATTTCATGGGCAACTCCAGCGACTAACTGTCCTAGGCTAGACATTTTTTCATTCTGGATCAGTTGAGATTGAGTTTGCTGTAATTTATGCAAGGTTTCGGTGAGTTTTGTGGCTTGAGTTTGAGCAGCTAAAGTAGCAGAACGACTTTGGGTATAAAGTTGTGCATGATCGATGGCGATCCCTAGTTGATCACAAACAGCTTCTAATAGGTTAATTTCACTGTTAGTCCAAATGCGATCGCCACTGCAATGACTACACACAATTGCCCCAATCTCTCCGGAATTACTTTTAACTGGTAGCAGTAGTTGAGATGTAATGCCAAACTCAGTTAAAAGTTTTTGCATATCATAATCAATATGTGAATTATTATTAATATTGTCGATACAAATTAGCTCTTGAGAGAGAAGTATTTTTGTTAAAAAAGTACTTTTTTGCAGTGGAATACTGCCTAACATTGTTGGTAAGTTAAGATTTCGTGCTTCATAGGTAATAGTCAGGCTTGGTTGGGATGGGTGCGGTAAGTAACAAAGAAAGTAGCAACGATCAATTTGTAATAAGCTGCGAATTTCATTAACAGCAGTTTCTAGGATCATATCTATGTTAAGAGAACTGCGGATTTGACTAGCTAGACGCAGTAATAAAGCTTCCCGACGGCTGAGGAGTTCTTCTCGTGCCAAGATGCGGTCAATAGCTACAGCAATATTATTGGCGATCCAATTTAATAGATTATGAGTTGGTTCGGTAAATAATTGCTTGCTGAATAAAGCTATTATGCCGATTAACTGCTGCTCTACTATCAGGGGATAAGCAGAAAAACGAACAATTGAAGATGTAGAATCAAAAAGGTTTTCTGAGTTATTAATTGATAGCTCCTCGTTAAAAATAGCTTGATGGTTTTGATTCATTAAGCCAATGATATTATTAGCTAAAACCATGTGATTTGGGAAATTTTGGGTATCACTCAAAGCACTACAAGCAACATCTGTACAATGAACACCAGCCTGCAACTGTAGCTGGTTTGTCTGTCCTTCAAATGTCCAGATACAAACAAAGGCGATATCAAGATATTGGGAAATAGTATTTGTACAGTTTTGTAGGATTTCTGGAAGTGTACCACTTTGAGATAAAGCTAAACTGACTTCTGCACTCAAAACTGACAAGCGCGATCGCTCCAATAAAGCTAATTCTGAAAGCTTACGCTGTGTAATATCTGTACGAATAGATACATATTGATAGGGTTGTCCATCTGGGTTCAACATTGGGGCGATCAAAGTATCTACCCAATAAAAACTGCCATCCTTGGCTTTATTTTTAATTTCTCCTTTCCATATTTTTCCTTGAACAATAGTTTTCCATAAATCTGCAAAAAATTCTTTTGTATGATGTCCAGAATTGATAATACGATGATCTTGCCCTAAAAGTTCTTCTTTAGAATATTTAGAAATTTCACAAAATTGGTTATTAACATAAGTTATTCTTCCAGTTTTATCAGTAATAGCTACCAGTGAATGGGCATTTAAGGCAAATTTAAAAGCTTCTAGCTCTCGGATAGACTTCTGTAACTCTATTTCATTCTGTTTATTAAGAGTAATGTCACGAGCTACTGCATAAATAAAGTTTTCTTCACTGAAGCCAGTCGCATTCCATGACAGCCATTTGTAAGAACCATCGCGACAAAGATACCGATTTTCAAAGCTGATTGCATCTACAGATTGTGTAATTTTTTGGGCTGCGATAATAGTGAATTCACGGTCTTCAGGGTGAACAAATTCGATAAAGGGTTTGCTAATGAGTTCTTCATCTGACCAACCTAATGTTTGTGTCCATTTTGGGTTTAAATACTTAAAATAACCGTCAAAGTTAGCAATACACAATAAATCTATAGAAAGTGAGAAAAATCGAGAGTATTTTTCTTCAAATTGTTTGTACCCAGATTCTACTAATTTCATCAGTTGTTCAGGTATAAATATTTTATGTTGTAGGTAAAATAAGTTAATACGTTTTTCGTAAATTTAATAACCATCTTAATAGGATGTTATCGAGCTAAAAACTGTCTAATCTCAGTTTCTTTGAAGACTGTTTAATTTGCGAGTAAATACGTAATTAACTAAATAGTAGAAGCAATAGTTGTTTACTAGTTTTTACTGAGAAAACTAGTTTTAACTTAATTCCCTACTAAATAAAGGTTTCCCAAAAAAGGTGTAAAGTAAACATTTATATTTTGAATTAAAGATAAGAAGTGTTACGTAAAGGTAGCACCAGTTGCTTAACAGTATCAATTCTTTAATCTGCTTAAGATTGTTTGGCAGGGTATTCTGTTTTGCTATCTCTAGCTCGGCTAGCGTGTCAGTGCTAGTAACAGGAATAAATGTAAACGCCATGAATTTGGATGGCTGCGATCGCCAATTTCAAGACCCATATATTCAAACGATAATCGTAGATAACTCTGGAAGTTTCTAAGCAATACTGCCCCGCTTTCTGGCTTCTTTGTAGGAAGTTCCCACATTTTTCAGACCAGCTTTAATCATTTGTTGTTCTAGAAGGGCAAAGAAACGCGTTCTATCGCCACCTTTTACCACTGCTTGATTATGGGCTTCTGCGATCGCTACAGGGTAGCCATATCCTTTTTGAACTTGTGCTAACATTAGCCCCAATGCTTGGTCTAGCATGGTTGTGTTATCCGCTACCCATGCCGGAACTTCGATTCGGGCGATTTCGGTGCCAACGTGGACGTAGCAAAAATAAATGCTTTGATCTCCGTAGAGTTCGAGAATGGGGGAATTACTGCGCCACAGGGTACTGCGTTGTCCTGGTTTGAGTCGGGTTGTCCAAACAGAAGTATCTCGCAACTGTTCAAAAATTTTACAAGCTACTTTTTCTAGTTGATTTGGGCAATAAGTTTTACAGTCTGGCACTGGATGAGGACAAGCTAACAATCGTAAAAAGTTCATTGTTTCGATGCTGCGAGAGGCGCTAAGATAGCCTATCAAGGGAATTTGAGCATCACGCATCTGCTGCCAAGCTTCTAAGATAGGGGGTAAAATGCGATCGCGTGCATCTATCGGCAATTGTTCTAAGAACCAGTAAATTAAGGAACCATCTACCATCGCTAATGCTGGTGCTTCCCCTTTCGCTGCACACGCAAGTTCTGCCAATACCGTTGTTTCTGAAGCAGTGCGGCGAAAACTCATCCATTCTTCGGTTCTAATTCCCCACTGCCGAGACATATATAAATCTTCCGGGCGATAAAATACCTCTGGCAAACTATCGAGTAACGGATGACGATTTTGCCCGTAGTGTAAGACGACTCTGCCGATATTCAGGAGATAGCAATAAGCAATTTCGTGATGGTTGGGGGCAATTTGCGAACCATCGGTAGCGATGACAGTATGAATTTTTGGTGGAACTGGGATATCAATGCAGGTTTCTAATGGCTCAATTGGGGTAGCATTAGCAAAGAGAATGCGATCGCGCCATTTTTCCTGGCGATCGATTAAATCTTGTTGACACTCGTAAGCATTTTTAAGATGTTGTTGCGCCAATTCTAAACGCTGGCGACTGGCAGCAGCTTCTAAAGTAAGATGCTGACTTAAACCCTGCATTTGTCGCGCCAGTTTTGTCAGGTCAAGCATAAAATAAGTGTTAAGTAAGGAGTGAATAGTTATGAGTTATTATTTCACGTAAATTGAAAAACGTAAGTTTCTGGTTTCTCATCTTTACTATATTCTAGAGCGACAAATTATTTGGACAAAACGGCAGATTCTTTGTCAACAATGCAAATTTTTTTTTACATCGATTGTTCATGCGATTTCTAGTGCTTCATATCATAAATGTTAAAAATCAGATTCCTCTGGAGCGAAGCTTACAAGCTTGAAGAACTTGACAGATTATTTGTTATTGCGGTCAAATAATCATCGCTTTACAATTTAGAACGTTCCAGACAGTCTAACGTGGCGTAGGCGTAGCCTGTCGTAGACATCGCTGATTCTCAGCCAGTCAAAACCACGAAAAAAGGGGAGGTTTACGGCTTTGATGGTGGTAAAGCTTGTCTTCCATTGCTTTCAGCCTTTCTTAGTGCTGTTCGGCTAAGGGCATTGGTAATTTTCTCAGCCTCTAGATACTAAAGTAATCATCCAGCAAGAGGATAGCAAGTTGACTCACTGAGAATTAAAGTTATAAAAATACAAAAAAACAATGTGCTTTTCAAATTCCGCTAAAAGATTTATCCTTAGCGGTTTTTTTATCCAAGTAAGAGAAACTTTTCTATTTGCCGATCGGATTGATGAACACGTCAGGTAATCTAGATATAATTTTAAAAACAACCTGAAAAAATCAAGTTTCAATTTTCGCTAAGAAGGTTTTTATATGGATGATTACGATCAGATAACTAAAAACAATTTCCTCTACGAACGCTATCAATATCTTGGTAAGTTTACGCCTCAAAATTTTCTATTCAATGCGAATCTTCAAGAATTTTCTCAACGTGTCTGTTATCTGTGCAATCTGCAGACTTTGGGAAAAGTTTCTTCACAGGAGTGCTATGAGGAAATTGAGTCACTATTGCAGAAGTTAGCACAAAGCTTTAAGGCGCTACAAACAGATGATAAAAACCTAACTGAATAATTCTAGCTGGGAGCGGCAGTGTTCTCGAAGCTGTTGCCTGTGGGTGAAAATGCCGATTTCTAGAGGTTAAACGACATTTTCCCCTACTCGTGACAACATCGCTTTGGTGGACGCTGCCCCAAAAGGCATTGAGTTCTTTAACTGTTTAACTACTACATCCGCTAATTATTTTTCTTGTATCCTTCCACCCATTGCAACATATTTAATATATTAAAGCCAAGCAGAGAAATCTTTGGCAAATTGAGACAGTGATAACAACTTAATTCGCGGATCATTTTGAGCAGTTTCCCTTTCGCCTTGGGTATTATAACCCCAGTCTGCAAGGAAGAGTTTCACATCTTCAAGGTCTATTTGCTGTTGAACTAACTGCAATGTTTTGAGTCTATCTTCTACAAACCAGAGACTAACTGGTTTGTTTTCTGCTCCCTGCTTTAGTTCTCGCAAAATTTCATATTTAGGACGCTTGACTTCCTTGCCAAAAATTGATGCTGCTGGTAAATTAACTCCTTCTTGTTGCAACAACTGCTGTACAAAACGTCCTTCTTTAGTTGTCACAATATATAGCTTAACTCCACCGTCAAGAGTTAATTTGATTTTTTCTACTACACCCGGATAAAATCTATGCAGACTTAACCAACCGCCTAAATCGGTGGTAATCCATTCATCTCGTTTATTATCTAGTTTCGCAGCAATTTCTTTTGCTTGTAGCTTGTCATTTAACAAAAGTTTTGGAGCGATGCTCGCCCATTCGTGAAGAATTTTCTCATCAAGAATTCCATCTACCAAGGCTTTGATTAAAACAGGCATTTCCCAACCCGTTTCAATTACAGGTCGCAGGCGATAGAATCTTAAAGCTAAATCATCTGGTGGTGTGTCGTTAGCAGTAGACCAAATTTCACAGTAGGTATGCCATGCTACCTCAAAATATTCAATTAGTCCGTCGCATATGACTCCATCAAAGTCTAGGGCTAAAATTGTGGGACTACTTGCTGTCATTGTTTTGAGGATGAAACTGCTGTTGCCAGCTTAACTGAACTAGCAATGATTTGTTGTATCACAACTGTAGGCAAGAAAAATAGTTTCGATGATTGTAGGCGATCGCTTTACGACTCCCAAGGGAGTAACCCTTCATCGCATTCATAATTCCAAACCGCCTCGACCTTTTGCTTGCCAATAGTACCCCCAGGGGTACTGTTACGTTAAATCCCAAATGTCATTATTTGAGTATGAATTGCTCGCGGTGTAACTCCACTGATATATCAAAGGGGTTTACCGGACTCCAAAGAAAGCAGGGGAAATGCTTTCTTTGATGCTTAACGATCGCCTGCTATGTAGCTGACTTAAGGTCGTACCATATCCAAAAATCTTTGCAACACATGAATCAACTGTAGAGGAAAAAATGATGCAAAAGCTCCCTTTTGAATTTAGTCACGGTGGATATATCAAGGAACAGACCGGGCAACAGAGAACTGCCTTACGTGCATTAACGACTGAGGCAATTGATGTAGAAACAGATTTCGATTATCTCTTCCCAGATAGTGCCAGAGATCCAAACAGTCTGCTTCCGGCAGAGAACAACAAAGATATTATTCAGAAACTCAAAGATTTAGGTGAGGCAATAATTGACAGACAAGACCCTGAGTCTGAAGATACTAACTCAATAATACCTCCGGTTTATACTTACTGGGGACAGTTTATTGATCATGATATTACTGCCAACACTGATCGGGCGGTCACAGACCTTCAAACTGATATTACCAAAGACGATTTTACGCCTCTGTCACCTGACTTTGTAACCGATAAACTCAAGAATCTGCGTCGTCCCATTTTCGATCTTGATAGTGTTTATGGTGACGGACCAACTCTAGATCCTGAAAACCCCACGCAAGCAAAAGACTTTTATCAGGAAGACGACCCAGTAAAACTGAAAGTTGGGCAAAACGCTGAACAAGATGCTAATGGCGCCCCGACTCCTGGAGCCAAAATTCCGCCAGAAAACGATTTATTGCGCGACCTGCCACGTAATAACAGAATAGCTGCGATCGCCGACAGTCGCAACGACGAAAATCTGATCGTGGCACAGTTCCACACTGCCTTCCTACGTTTCCACAACGCAGTAGTGGATTGGGTGCGGCAGAACGAACCGCAGAATGCCCAAGACAATAAAACATTATTTGTTCGGGCGCAAACTCTGGTTCGTTGGCACTACCAATGGCTTGTCGTCAATGATTTCCTTAAAACTGTGACTGCAAACGGGACAGTCGACAGCATTCTCAGTGACGGGCTGAAATTCTACCATCCCCGGAATGGAAATCTTTTCATGCCTCTAGAATTCTCCGTTGCAGCTTACCGTTTTGGACACAGTATGGTGCGGGCTGCTTATGACTACAACCGTAATTTTACAGATCAACCGGGAGCGCTGACGGATGCAACGTTTCTTTTACTTTTTATCTTTACGGGAAAACGTGATCTAGGCGGAGGAAAAGATGGTCCTGGTCCGAATGACACTCTTCCTTTTAACTGGATTATTGAGTGGGATCGCTTTGTTAGCAAAGAAAGCGCTGCCAAAAGGCAGAGAAATTCTGCACGAAAAATCGACACGCATCTTGCATTTCCTTTGTCAAACCTAATTAATGAAGGCAACGGTGAAGAAGGTTCTGAAGATCCTATTCAACTACTTCTGAAGCACCTTGCTAAACGGAACCTACTGCGTGGATATTTCCTCAGCATTCCTACCGGACAGAGCCTAGCTGACCAATTAGGTATCGAAAAACTGACAGTGGAAGAGCTTAAACAAGACAATTCACCAGAATTGAATCAAGCCCTTGAACCTTTCTTAGAAAAGACTCCAGCGTGGTATTACATCCTTAAGGAATCTGAAGTTCGTGCTAATGGCGACTCTTTGGGCGAAGTTGGTAGCCGCATTGTTGCTGAAACTATCATTGGCTTAATGCAGAATGACCCATCCTCATACCTCAACGAGCGCGATTACCATGATGTTTGGAACCCCTCCAAAGGTGTTAAGCTGCCAAATGGTGGCGAAATTCGCTCGATTGGTGATTTTTTGAAGTTTGCCGGAGTGCTGCCAGAATAGTCTATTAAGTAATAGTAGTTATACCAATTCAAATAATGTTTGCGACACATCAATTATTTGTAAGGGCACAACAATGTTGTGCCCCTACCCATCTGTCGCATTCTTTTTTCAAATTGGTATTACTACTAAACAACCAACGGCTTAATACGGTTAGCAAACGCGTGTAGAGACTTTACATACAATACAAAGTCTCTACACGCCAGAAAATTAATGTAATTCAAAGATTATGGTGTGAGCTTTTTGCTGCTCAAGGTAAAAATACCGTATCTTGGACTGAATAATAACGCCAAAATAAAAAATCCCGATACTACTAATACGATCGCAGGGCCAGAGGGCAAGTTATAAAAGTAGCTGAGGTACATCCCGCTAATACTAGAAACTACACCAATTACCGCACCCAAAATCATTACATGATTGAGGCGTTTAACTAATAAATAGGCGGTGGCTCCTGGTGTAATTAAAAGTGCTAATACTAAAATTACACCAACAGCTTTCATGCTAGCGACAATTGTTAAAGCTATTAGCACCATAAGCCCAAAGTTCAGCCGATGGATGGGCAAACCTGCGGCTTGAGCGCCTAAAGGATCAAAGGTGTAAAATAAAAGTTCTTTATATAATAAAACAACTACTATTAAAACAATAGTGGCAATAATAGCAGTGTCCCGCACTTCATCAATAGTAACGCCGAGAATATTACCGAAAAGAAAGTGATTTAAATCGATTTTGTTATCTTTTTGAATAGTAGTAATTAGGGTGATACCAAAGGCAAAAAATGCTGAAAAAACTATGCCCATTGCCGCATCTTCTTTGATTGGCGATCGCACTCTAATCCAAGCGATCGCCATTGTACTCAAAACTCCGGCAATAAATGCTCCAACATATATATTTGCTCCGATCATAAAAGCAATCGCTAGTCCAGGCAAAACTGAGTGACTGATGGCATCACCCAGCAATGCTAGCCGTTGCACCATCAAATAGCTGCCTACAACTGCACACAACATTCCAACTAAAATGGCAATCACAAGCGATCGCTGCATAAAGCCGTATTGCAACGGCTCAATTAATGCTTCTAACATAAAACTGTCTTTAATTACGAAGTATTTAGGCAGCGTCTGAAAAGTACATTACTTGACCACCATACGCACGATGTAGATTCTCTTGTGTAAGTACTTGTTGCCGTGAACCTGTGGCAATTAATTCACGATTTAGTAATATTAAATCATCAAAGTGGGTGATTGATTCCCCTAAGTCGTGGTTAACTACTAGCACGATTTTATTATCGGCGGCGAGTTCATGGAAGACTTCAAAAATCACTGACTGGGTTTTTTGATCGATGCCTACTAAAGGTTCATCAAAGCAGAAAATCTCTGCTTGCTGTGTTAAAGCACGAGCTAAAAATACCCGTTGCTGTTGTCCTCCTGATAATTGTCCAATGGGGCGATCGCAATATTCGCTCATTCCAACTCTTTCTATGGCATTTTTTGCTACTTGGCGACTAACTGCCGAGAAGCTACGCAACCAGCCTGTTTTCTTTACCCGTCCCATCATGACTACATCCCAGACTGTGGCCGGGTAAGTCCAGTCAATTTGGCTACGTTGTGGTACATAGGCAACTTTCTCTAGTTGCTGCATCAAGGGTTTGCCTTCACATAGCGCCGTACCATTACTGACAGGAACCAAGCCTAATATTGCTTTCATCAGCGTACTTTTGCCAGCACCGTTGGGGCCAAAAATACCCGTCAGTTTTCCCGGTTTGATAATACAGTTAACGTCCCTTAAGGCTTCTTGTGTCCGGTAATATACCCCTAGATGAGCAATGCTAATTGCTGCTGTGGAACACATATCAAAAGCTTTAATAGTTTTTGCAGGCATTTCCTCGATTTTTGTCTGTGATAGCCAGAATTTGGCAGGAAAAGAGACGTTTTTCATAATTTAGTTTAAATATTTATTTCTTGAGCTTACTATAAAAATGAGAGAAATATGAAAAAATCTATAATTAGATGTAATATCTAAGATAAATGAAACTAATACTAGAGACAGACGGCAGTAATCCTTACGGCGAAGGAATAATCAGCAGGATGAAAGGAAAAATTCTTTTCCAGTTTTGTTTGGGAATGCTTGTGTCTTTGGCTTTACTCAGTTGTACACAGAAAGACTCTAACTCCAACACTGCTAAGGGAGATAAGCCGCGAGTGGTTGCAACTAGTACCATCATTGCTGATTTGACACAAGAGGTTGCAGGAGACGAAATTCAACTAAGTGGAATTCTGAAACCGGGTACTGATCCCCATGTTTACGAACCAGTACCAACAGACAGCAGGGTTTTGGAAGAAGCTGATTTGATTTTGTATAACGGCTACAACCTGGAACCGGGACTGATTAAATTAATGAATGCTTCTGGTGGTAAGGCACAAAAGTTAGCTGTGGGGGAAGCTGTCAAATCTTTGCAACTTGAAAAAGGCAAAGCAGAAGTTGTGCCAGATCCGCACGTTTGGGGTAGTGCAGAAAATGCGATCACAATGACGAATGTAATACGAGATGCTTTGATTGAGCAATCACCTGAAGATAGAGAAAAATTTACTCAAAATGCATTGCAACTTAGTAATGAATTAAAACAATTGCATAGCTGGATTAATCAACAGATTCAAACTATCCCCGCACCTGGGCGTAAACTAGTGACAACCCATGATGCATTCCAATATTATGGACGTGCTTATGGAATTGCGATCGCAGGTACTTTAATTGGTATTAGTACCGAAGAACAACCAAGCGCTCAAACAGTCCAGCGATTGGTAGAGTCAATTAAAAAAATCGGCGTTTCTGCGATTTTTGCTGAGACTACAATTAACCCGGCTTTAATTAAAACTGTTGCTCAAGAAGCAGGGGTAAAATTAGCACCAAATCAACTCTATTCTGATTCAATTGGCGCTAAGGGAAGTCCAGGAGATTCTTACATCAAAATGATGGAAGCCAATACTCGTACAATTGTAGAAGCATTAGGGGGAAAATATACCCCGTTTCAACTAAAGAAGTAAATTCATCATCAGAAATATCTAACCTAAGAGGTGTTCTTCTGAAAGTCTCTCTAGAGAAAGAACCCTTTGTATCGTCGATTTTTTAGAGTGTTATTAGTAAAGCTAGATTTTTCAATACCTGAAAAGCCATGACTGATAAGAATCAAGAAAATCAAATTAATCAACCAGTAAGTGAAGATACACATTTACGGGAAGAACCTAATGTCAATGAAAGAAACTTAACAGCGAATCCTGGAGATAGAATTGCTGATGAGTCCCAATCGGTTGAAGAAAAGGCTAAACAGGTAGCTGTGGATGATGTACCAGACATTACAGGTGATAAAATCACAGTCCCAACTTATTTTGTTGTAGATGAACCCGACGGCGAAAAGAAAGCACTCCACCACGTTAAAGATGCTGAAGAAATTTCTGACATGATTCGGGAAGCACGAGTTGACGAAAATGGGAATCGAATTTGGTGGTAGCCCTTCATTGAAGAGACACGGGGACACAGAAACACAGAGAGTTATTTCTTTGCGTCCCCGTATCTGTTTTCTTTGATGGACTTAGTTTATTAATGATACAATCAAAATCTAGAAATTGTCCCAGGGTAGACGGTAATAGCAAATATCACAACTACGAAAGAGTTGGCATATTGAAGTATTCTAGAAATTAAAAATCAAACAAATTTTAGAACTTGTCAAGGGTCATAATGTAGAACCGTTGAAAGCCAAAGTAGAATTTTATAAAAATGAATTAGCATCATATTTTGCAGAGTTGAGCCGCCGTAACCCCTTTGGCAAAGTTGCAGATTAAAAGTTATGCCAATTATCAGTGGCAAAACAGGCTAACAGCCTTGGAATTAGATCAAAATAGATATGTAGCCTGTTGTTTGTCCAACCTTGAATCAACCTAACTTCGTGCGAAATCTGCAAGAAACTCATTTGAATCGTGCCCGTGCCAGTCTCAGACAAGCACTGTCTTGGTATGCATATCTTCGCAAGTCAGGACAGTTTTCATCCAACCCGGAATTGGCAGGTTTGTTGAAACCAGAATTGGAAGCTTTGAACTCCACACTCAACAAGCTGGATTCTAACGTCATTAGAATTGCCGCTTTTGGTTTGGTGAGTCGTGGTAAGTCAGCAGTTTTAAATGCCTTGCTGGGAGAGAAGATTTTGCAAACTGGGCCCCTAAACGGTGTCACTCAATGGCCCCGTTCCATCCGTTGGCAGCCAGGGGGTAAGGTAGTAGTAGAGTTAATTGATACCCCTGGATTAGATGAAATTGAGGGTGAGTCACGGGCGGACATGGCGCGAGGAGTTGTACATCAGGCTGATTTGATTTTGTTTATCGTGTCTGGTGATATCACACGCACTGAGTATCAAGCACTACTCGAATTGCGGCGATCGCAAAAACCCCTAATTTTAGTATTTAACAAAATAGACCTTTATCCAGATACAGACCAAGAAACGATTTACCAAAACTTACAACAACTAGGTGCAGGGCATCCTCAAGCGAAACCTCTACTACCGGATGAAATTGTCATGGTGGCGGCGGAACCAGCACCAATGGAGGTGCGGGTTGAGTGGCCTGATGGGCGTGTCAGTTATGAATGGGAGACACCACCACCACAAGTAGACGAATTAAAGGAGACAATTCTAAATATTCTCAATCGAGAAGGGCGATCGCTTCTGGCTTTAAATGCACTCATTCAAGCACGGGATGCAGAAGCCGCGATCGCTCAAAAAACCATCGACTTACGCGAACAAGAAGCTGAAAATATCATTTGGCAATTTACCAAATACAAAGCTTTGGCAGTAATGCTCAATCCCATCGCCTTTTTAGATATCCTTGGCGGCACTGTTGCTGATTTGGCTTTAATTCGCGCCCTAGCTAGATTGTATGGTTTGCCGATGACTAGCTATGAAGCCGGGAAAATTTTAAAAACGATTTTATTTAGTTCTGGTGGCTTGCTACTGGGGGAATTAGGTAGCAGTTTGCTTTTGGGTTTGGGTAAAACTACTGCTGCAATAACCAGTGGTGACAATCCCAGCAATATTACTGCCTTTGCTGGCAGTGCGATCGCTCAAGCTGGTATCGCTGGTTATGGTGCATACTCCGTTGGCAAAGCTGCTCAGGTGTATCTCGAAAAAGGCTGCACTTGGGGGCAGTTGGGCGCTAGCAGTGTCATTCAAGAAATTCTCTCTCAAGTTGACCAAAATACAATTCTGTATCGCTTGCGACAAGAGTTGGGCATAAAGTATTGAGAATAAATAAAAATTGTTTCTCTTTTGTGATCGTTTATAAGTGTTTATCAACTTCTATCAAACTCTTCTGACAATTGACTGACATTCCGAATTTGGGATGCAAAACTGAGAACATGACCATCTCTGCTAGTGACTTTAACTAGTGGAATTCCCCTTGCTTTTTGAAGCAAAGATGATAAGAGGGTAATTCCCACTCAAATTTGCTCAAAAGATGGCGGTGTTTACCACCAGCTCTTTTGGGAAGCCTATCTAAACTGGAAATGTGAGCCAGCCCGGTGTTGTTGCTCCAACAAAGAAGGACTGGCAAAACCGCATAGTGAGCTTCCTGGGGTCATTGAAAGCTCATAGTTAATATCTATCTCTGTAACTTAAAGGTAAAAAGATCATGACAACTACCCTAAATTCATTTGAAACTGCTGGGGCGGCAAATCTTGAAGAAGTTATTATTGAAGCCATTACTGAAGCGCGTACAACTTGTGAGCTAAATGGCAGTGATTCTGCTGGTTGTGCCGTAGCTTGGGATATTGTGGAAGAATTACAAGCTGAGAAAGCAGATCAACAGCAAGCAAAATCAAAGAAAACTTCTTTGGATAATTATTGCGATCGCCATCCTGAATCCGTAGAATGTCTAATCTACGACCTTTAATTCTTCCGTAAATTAGTTGTTGCTGATTGCGTTATTTGCTTAATTGCCTCTAAATCAAGTGGTGGTATTTCACTTTCCATTCCCAACCACAAAAGATATTCGATATTCCCAGCAGGACCAGTGATCGGCGACCAAGTTAAGCCTTTATATTTCCATCCTAATTCGTGCGCTGCTTGCAACACTTGGAAAATGGCATCAGCTTGGTCGTTTGGATCTCGCACAACACCTTTTTTACCTACACGGGATCTGCCGACTTCAAACTGTGGCTTGACTAACAATACAGCTTCTCGGTTAGCTTGAGTTAGTTCCCACAAAGCAGGCAGAATTTTTGTTAGAGAAATAAACGATACATCGACCACCGCCAAATCAGGAATCGGGTCATCCTCGCCATATAACTCATCTGGCTGTAATTGTCGTAAATTGGTGCGTTCTCGTAAAATCACCCGCGAATCATTTCGCAACCGCCAATCAACTTGCCCGTAACCAACATCAATCCCGTAAACTTGTTTTGCTCCAGCTTGTAAAAGACAATCAGTAAAACCACCAGTAGAAATCCCACCATCTAAACAAATACGTTCTGCTACCGGAATGGCAAATACTGACAAAGCTCTGGAGAGTTTTTCACCGCCTCTAGAAACAAAAGGCGATCGCTCCTTAATATTTATTTGAGCAGCAATATCAACTTCTGTACCAGGCTTATCAACTAACTGCTGATTAACAGTAACTTCTCCCGCCTGAATTAACCGCTGTGCTAAGGCGCGAGAAGAACATAAATTAAGTTCTACTAATAGTGTGTCGAGTCGCTGTTTAGCCAATTAACTAGACTCTCCTGGTAAAATTAAAACCAAAACACGATTGATAATTCATAATTAGCGCCTCAAATATCAACAACTTCTATTGTGGCTTATAGCGCAATACGGTTGAGTTAAGCATTTCTTTCTTCTCTTTGCCTCCTTGGCGTCCTTCTCTAACGAAACGCTGCGCGTTGGGGGAAGCCTCTCGTAGAGATGGCGGTTCGTTAAAAAATTGACTTTGGCAAAAAGTTTTAGGCTTAACTGAACTGTATTGGCATTAGTCGAAGATAGCTCCAAAACTACAGCTTTAATCTAGTAAAATTATTTTTTGGCGATGAACACTTGGATAAAAAAGCGATCGCTCTTTTCTAACACAGACAACAAAAGTGCGATCGCTACTTATCTAGTTATATTTACGTCAGGGCAGACACCTTGCCCACCTACAATCTAGATATCCTGCTCGCTCAACTCGCGTGTGATGTGATCAAATGGTTCATCTACAAAAGCAGTATTACCCACACCTGCTGCTGCTACTTGCTCCTTGATCAGATCCTTAAGAATCTGGATACCGCGAACTGTAGGTCCAATAGGTACTCCTAGAGAATTGTAAGTTTCCCGTAGCCCTTGTAGCACTCGCTCATCCAACACATTGGTATTTCCAGCAACCAGCGCATAGGTGGCATAGCGCAGATAGTAGTCCATATCCCGCAGACAAGCTGCATAACGACGAGTTGTATAAGCATTTCCACCAGGGCGAATCAATTCTGGCAGTTCTTCAAATAACCTCAAACCAGCTTGCTTGACAAGTGCAGCCGCATTAGTATTTATTGCCGCCGCCGCTTGTACTCGTGCTGTACCACTGTCAAAGTAAGACTTCAGGCTATCGATCGCATTCCGGTCAAAATACCGACCAGCTAAGTCATAATTCTTAATTAAACTTGTTACTGCATCGCGCATTCTTTTTTCTCCCAATCCTTGCTATTTATGGTTTGATATTTATTTGGCTGCACTTATGCACCAGTAAATTTTTGTGCTATTTAAAATAGATTCGGCACAAAAACAATCTATCCACTATTTAAGGATTCTATGCCAAAGTTGACCCCTATATGATGAACTTTCCAGTTTTGTACAGATGATCCCTGAAAGGTTAATATAACCTGATAATCCAGATATCTGTAACACAAACTACAAAATCGGCTAATGTCTAGTATTTAAGATATTTCTGGTGTGTCACGGCCTGATTGAGATTTGCAGGGTTAGGATGCAATGTAAGATTCTAAGATTCTGGTTTACTTTAGGAAATTGGTAGAGAAGGAGTAACAATGACGACACCACAAGAAGTCTTGAAGAAAATTCAAGATGAAAAAATTCAGCTGATTGATCTCAAATTCATCGATACAGTAGGGACTTGGCAGCACCTTACACTGTACCAAAACCAAATCGATGAGACTGCATTCACTGATGGCGTAGCTTTTGACGGTTCCAGCATTCGAGGTTGGAAAGCGATTAACGAATCGGACATGATGATGGTACTCGACCCCAACACTGCTTGGATCGACCCATTTATGGAAGTCCCAACGCTAAGTATAATTTGTAGTATTAAAGACCCCCGCACGGGTGAACCCTACAACCGTTGCCCACGCGTTATTGCCCAAAAAGCAATAGATTACTTGATTTCCACTGGTCTTGGTGATACAGCCTTCTTTGGCCCTGAAGCTGAGTTCTTTATCTTTGACAGTGCTAGATTTGCCCAAACCGCTAACGAAGGCTACTACTTCTTAGACTCCGATGAAGGTGCTTGGAATTCTGGTAAAGCCGGTACAGAGAACAAACCCAACTTGGGGTACAAACCACGCTTCAAAGAAGGTTACTTCCCAGTTTCACCAACGGATTCTTTCCAAGATATCCGTACAGAGATGCTGTTGACAATGGCAGAATTAGGTGTACCTATTGAAAAGCATCACCATGAAGTTGCTACTGGTGGTCAGTGCGAACTAGGTTTCCGCTTTGGTAAGTTGATCCAAGCGGCTGACTGGTTGATGATTTACAAATATGTCATCAAGAACGTTGCTAAGAAATACGGCAAAACCGTTACCTTCATGCCAAAACCAATTTTTGGCGATAACGGTTCTGGAATGCACTGTCACCAATCCATCTGGAAAGATGGACAACCGTTGTTTGCAGGTGATAAGTATGCTGGCTTGAGTGAAATGGCGTTGTACTACATTGGTGGTCTTCTCAAACACGCACCAGCACTGTTAGCAATTACCAACCCCAGCACCAACTCATACAAGCGCCTAGTACCTGGTTATGAAGCGCCAGTGAATTTAGCTTACTCTGAAGGGAACCGTTCTGCTTCTATCCGTATTCCTCTATCTGGTAAGAACCCCAAAGCTAAACGTTTAGAATTCCGTTGTCCAGATGCTACATCTAACCCCTACTTGGCATTTGCTGCAATGCTTTGTGCTGGTATCGATGGCATCAAGAACAAAATCCATCCTGGTGAACCCTTAGATAAGAATATCTATGAACTCTCTCCAGAAGAACTAGCAAAGGTTCCTTCAACTCCCAGTTCTTTAGAATTGGCGTTGCAAGCACTGGAAGAAGATCACGCCTTCTTGACGGAGTCAGGCGTTTTCACGGAAGACTTTATCGAAAATTGGATTGACTACAAGCTAGGTAACGAAGTCAAGCAGTTGCAACTGCGTCCTCATCCCTACGAGTTTTACCTCTACTACGATGCTTAATTAAGTACCGTACCTAACTAAATGTATAAGTTTTGCCACCCTAGAGGGTGGCTTTTTTTCTAGAGTTGTCAGTTGAAACATTCACTTAAAAAATCAACTTTAAAACTCTTCAAACTTAGCTCATGGAAGCATGGCTGGGCCCATAAATCATCCGAGTGCTAGCGTCTACCTTCCCTTGAATCGGATTCCAGTAGTGAGATGCTTCTTCTGGAAGACCAAGTTCTTGTGCAGCCCGCATCAACATCGATTGTTGGCGATTCTTGACTTGTTGATGTTCACGCACCATTAACGCACGAGATTTATCTGCAATAGACATAACCATAGTCCTCTCTATTTGTGAATATATAATTTTTGGTTTCTCTATAAACTACTATAGCGAAAATTCTGTAACATAAGCTACTTTTTATAAAAGTTTATATTTACCTTTGCTGACAATATCAGGTATTTTCCCCCAAAGCTCGAAAAATCCTTCCTAATCTACCTTTGATGGCTAAAATCATCTGGCTTCGATTTGTCTCACCTGAGAGCCTTTACCTTTCTAACAGTCAATAATTTTTTCGTTACAATTATTTACATAGAAGTATCAAAACTTTAGCTATTTTTATGCCTGAGAGTTTAACTAAGCTGACTTATCAAACCTTTCAACAGAGCAAAAATTACTTTGGTCTGGCTCACAAAATATTAAGTTCACGGTTGAGAAACCTGGTGTATCCTACGCTTGAACAAAAGAGCAAGCCCATCCCGAATGAGCTTTTACTCAAACTTCAACAGAGACTGAATCAGTTGCTGGAAGCAGACTGGCAAGATACCCAAAAAGGTGTATACCCGGAAAGTTTATTGTTTGACAACCCTTGGGATGACTTTTTCCGCTACTATCCCTTGGTATGTCTAGATTTACCTCAAACCTGGGAGCGGGTTCAACAACAGAATTACCAAAATTTTTCGCCCGAAATTGACACAGATGGTTATCCTAGCTACTACGTGCAGAACTTCCATCACCAAAGCAATGGCTACTTGAGTGACTTGTCAGCCAATTTATATGACTTACAAGTAGAAATTCTTTTTGGTGGGGCAGCTGATCCAATGCGGCGGCGGATTCTCGCTCCTCTCAAGCAAGGGCTAAAAGCTTTTGAGTCAGTTGCACCAAGGCAAGCCCGTATTTTGGATGTAGCTTGTGGAACTGGGCGGACTCTGAAGTTGATTCGGGCAGCTTTGCCTCAAGCATCTTTGTTTGGTACGGATTTGTCACCAGCTTATTTGCGTAAAGCAAATGAACTACTATCCCAAATTCCGGGAGAACTGCCGCAACTTTTACAAGCCAATGCTGAAGAGTTACCCTATTTAGATAACTATTTTCATGCTGTAACTTCTGTTTTTCTCTTCCATGAGTTACCAGCAACTGTACGTCAGACAGTCATTGAGCAATGCTTCCGGGTAACAAAACCAGGAGGAGTCTTTATTATCTGTGACTCAATTCAGTTGAGTGATTCGCCTGAGTTGGAATATATGATGGACTCTTTCCCCGAAACTTTCCATGAACCCTATTACAAGCATTACACTACTGATAACTTGCTAGAACGTTTACAGAGAGTAGGCTTTGAGAATATTGAGACGCAAGTCCATTTTATGAGCAAGTATTTCATTGCTCATAAGCCAGCTTGAGATAAAACCTTCTCATTTCCTTTTCTTTAAACAAACTTTACCTAAAAAGGGCAAATGCAAAATTTTGCATCTGCCCTTGGGTGTAGAATAATTAAAAGGACTAAGAGGGGCTAGCAGATCCTTCTTAATATTTATTTCATCGGGAGCCATCTGCGAGGAGAAGGAACCAGGGTGCAAGAGTAGGTCAAAAATAGTAAGATTCGCCGCCAAGTGCAATAAACCTATACTACTTATGCGAATCTATGCCCTAGATAAGCTCAGATGCAACGAAAAAGATTTTATGCTTCGGCAAAGGACGTTAAACAAACGCCGGAGTGAAGATCAATTATTTCCTGATGTAGATAGTCAGATACTCAATATATGAGAAACCTGTTTGGGAATAAAGTGAATTTACCTTAAGACTGTTTCCTCAACAAGCAAATTGTCTGAATTAGATGTGCTTTAGATTAACTGAGAGCCTAAGTAACATCTATTTCTATAACGCTTGAGGATTGAGACGCAAAGCTTCCCACCGAATATGAGCAACAGTTGTGTGCCTTTTGAGAAGTTGGTGATGCTGTGGATCAAGGCACTTAATTTAATTTGCGTTTTGATTGCCAGGATTGATGCCAACTATATATACAAAGCTTGCAGTTGAAATACTAAGCGATCGCTGAAGATTTTCGTGTGTCAACTGTATATATATCTGCCGAAAATGCTGTGTAACCGATGTTAGCACAACATTGTGTTTTCTGGTACTTTGTTTCTTTTTGAAAAAAAAGCATTACCTTAGGGAAGTTAAACCACAACATAGGTATTTCCGGGTTTTTGTGTCACTTCTCTGCGCCCACTACCGCGATGACGTGGCGCATCATCTGAAGCTTGTTCAGATGCCGCCGAGAGCCACTGTTCCGAAGCAGGCGTGGAAGACAACCCATAGGATAAGTGATTGACCATTACTTGGCAGTTAGAAGCTAAGGGGCCGAACACCAGACTCGATACTAAAAGTGAAATGGCTGCACGCATAGCAGATGTCTATTTTGGAACTCTCCACTTCACTGATACTTAGCTTTTTGATTAATATCCGGACAATTCACCAAAAAGTATTGTGTTTTACTGAAAATAAACTCTTCTTATCCTCCATTTAAATGTTCCACTAATAACCAATTACCAAAGTGGTTCTGATGACCCCACAATGTAACTAATTGTTCGTGAGGATAAGTGCGTAATTGCTTGTCGATATGCGATCGCAAAGTCACAAGCTGCCAGTTTTGCCCTTGATATGCTGCTGGTGCTGTGACAGTGAATTTATATTCCTGCTGATTTAAGCGATAAAAAATGCCTTTGAAACAGTTACTGTCCCGAATTAATGCCTTGCCAAAAGCAGAGTCAGGGGAATCATTCCACGATTGGCAAGGACAATCACCACTACCTGGATAGGCTTGTGGGTTATTTAAATAATACAGTTGCCAGTGGAGCCAATCCGAATGATTGGGTGGAAGATTAAATAAAGGAATAATTGCTGTTTTTGAGCGATTATCTTCTAATAAAGCCATTTGCAGCGCCTTAACAGATAAATCCCTTGGTTGGCAGTCTAACTCAACACACATCGCTGCTGCCATCCCCGCTGCTTGACCAATGCCCATAACTACAGGTTGTAATCTGGTGGCACCATTGGCAATGTGGGAGACAGAAATATTTTTTTCACAAACCAAGAAACCATCTGTTGTGGCTGGAATGAGAGAACTGTAGGGAATTGTAAAAGGAGTCCCAGTCCAGCGTCCCCCCCAAAAGATAGATTTTGGTTGCAGTGGGAATTGAACACCAGGATAATGATGGTCATTGGCGTAGTTACCAACTGCGATTGCTTCGCAAACGCCAGGGGCGAACGCATCATTAAATATGGATGCAACTCTCCCTCCAGCGATCGGTAAAATATCTTGTTCTCGGATAGTAGTTAGCCCCAGTAAGCGGCGGCTTTCCCGATAATAGGGATGCAGTGCAAAAGCTGTAGAGGCGTGAGGAAATACTTTTTCTGCTAAACCATAGCGACGACCAAGCTGATTTTGGATAAAATGAGCAAAATTTTGGCTGTGCCAGCGAGATTCTTGAATGAATTCATCTCTGGATACATCTGACTCTATCAATCGCCCTACTCCTTGGCCGTAGTCATTGCCACAGATTGGCCAATTAATCATGAATCGGCCGCCAGGCAAACGTCCATAATTCAAAAATGTCTCTGCTCCATAGCCATCCCAAGCACCTGTAAACTGAGATGGATTATAGTTAGGCGCAGCCAGAATTTCTGGGGCTATCGCTTCACCAAAATCTTGCATAATCACTACATAAGTGGGCGCTTGCACCGGATATCTCTCAGTTAAAGAGTTAAAAGAGACTGGGGCGCTGGGTTCTCCCCACTCAGATTGCAATTCCCAGCCCCAGCGATAAGGTATTTTACCTAAAGCCAACAAATCTCCTAATTCTGTGCCATCGAGAATAATCTTGGCTGTGACAGCAAAATCAGCAAAGCGCACACCCGTAATAGAATCACCTTGGCGAAACACATCTATTGGCACTTTTCCAGAAATCCAGTGCAAATTTGGCAATTCCTGCACCCAATCTGCAAAAATTTCTGCCCCAATTTGAGGATCGTAACTAAAAAAGCTTACCCAACTGTTATCTAATCCACCTGACTGTCGTTGTCGCAATTCTTGCAAAAAGGCACCCCATAACCCTGTTTGAAAGGCTTCTAATTCGTTGCCATCGGGTGCGGATACTCCAGCCGAAGTCAGCATTCCCCCCAACCAAGAAAATTCACTCACCAGAATCGTTTTGGCTCCCCGTCGCGCCGCTTGGATAGCAGCCGCAGTACCTCCGGTTCCCCCACCGACAACTAAGACATCAGCTGTGTATGTTTGATTAACCATTGCTTAACCTCACTGGAGTTTCGATATATTCTCCCCAGATAGCTTGGCATCAAACAAGATAAATTATTTTATTTTTTGGATACTAGGTGTTAAAAGTTCTCAGATGAAAGTGGTAGAAGTGCTAACAAAGAACAAATTATAATTCCTGATTCGTTTTTTTGTGCTATGTCCGCAGTTCTAAGATTTGAGAGGATTTCGTCTTGTTGACAAGTTAGATATACCCTTTTGATAGACAAGCGCCTATATCTCAGTTATCTCGGTAGATATAGAAATCCTATTTATATTTACATAGTTCGATTTTTTTACGCCGTCCTAATTAGATAAGTTTCTCATGCCACCAAAAAACAACTTTTTTATTTAAATCTCTATATACCGCTTTTGTAAAATTGAGATATTTTCAATTTTTGTACTCAGCTAACAGAAAGATTTTTGCGAAGTTTTTATTTTTATTTTATGCATCAGAGAATACAATATCGCATTCTTTAATAAATAGCGAAACTTACAAAGAATCTTATTCTGGCTGTAATATGCGTAGGCTTTAGGGTTACATCTAAGAATGGCTTGAATTGTTTAGCTAGGCTCATGAGAATTTATTTTAAATGAATATCAAAAAATACAACTTCTATATACAGCTAAAGATAGAGGTTGTGCTTAATGTATTGTCATTAAACTTAATATAAATATAAACCGATAGATTACTAATATTAATAAATCAGAATATTATGTTTACTAATTGCTTTAAAAATAATAATAAACTAAGCGTAAATAAAAATACTTATGTCTCAAATGTTGAAATAGCACTTTTTATAGATCAAATCAAAAGTAACATCTGGGCATTTGGTATTCCATCTTGGCTTTTCGGAATAACTGATAGAAGTATAGCTGCATTTGCTGATGGTTATTTATCTCCCATAGAGATATTTCAGCTATTAACTGCCTCTTTCTTTTTTCTGAGTTGGTTATATCTCAAGCCTGAAGAAAGCTTCAATAGCAATGATTTAGATCCCAGCCAATATCAAGAATATCTCGCTCGTACTCAAGCTAACAAGCTTCAAGTAAAAAAGCTCCACATGATTAGCCAGGAGTATATTTTACCGTTTCCTTATATTTGCCAAATTTATCATCTGTTGAGCTTAAAACATTTAGAAACAGTTCATAGTTTTAGCCTTAATAACCTGAAAATTTTTAAAATTAGCCACTTTCAGCCTACAAGCACTGGTGGAATAATCAAATTCCAAACAATATTAGATTCTCCAGCTAATCCTTTGAGAATTTGGCGGCAACCCATTGTAGAGGTAGATTTAATATTACATAGTCCCTACACTGTTGAACTGAGTATCCCAGTTTACAATAACAAAAGGATAATTGTTATATTTCATGCTTTCCCGTTAAATGACTCAGAACATCAGTTCTTTATAGATATTTATAGCAATCTAGAGTGGCCAAAGCCATTATTGCAAATAATATTGCATTTTGCTGCTTGTTTGACAATATTTGAAGATTTGCCGTATCTAAGAGCTTTAACTGATAAAAATGTAGGGCGTTTATTTAACTTGAGCAGAGCTTCAAATCACGAGACTGCGTTGCTGTTTAAAAGATTCGTTGAACTATATGGTTCGGGTGGAGAACCAACTAAATTACTTGAGGGAAGGGAAGAGAGTTAGGAGTTAGGAGTTGGGAGTTAGTAATTCATAACTCCTCACTTTGTTTGGTTATGCGCGTGCTAGTAAGGGAGCAGCAGCTAGTAAGGTTTTGGTATAAGGGTGCTGAGGATTAGCAAAAATAGTTTTTGTAAGACCGAGTTCGACAATTTTACCGCCATTCATTACGGCAATACGATCGCACAAAAATCGAGCTAACCAAAGATCATGAGTGATGAACAGATAAGTTAACTCAAATTCTTCCTTTAATTGCAACATCAAATCCAGCACTTGCGACTGCACGCTAGCATCTAACATACTTACGGGTTCATCGCAGATCAAAAGTTTAGGGTGAGTAATCAAAGCACGAGCGATCGCAACTCTTTGCTGTTGTCCCCCAGACAAATCTGATGGATAACGCTCATAATACACTTTTGGCGGTGTTAACCCAACTTTCTCTAGCATCCACAAAACCTGTTCTTTTGCCTTAATGGGATCGGCTAGATTGTGGATAAATAAAGGATCAGCGATACTTTGTCCCACTGTCATCGCCGGATTAAGACAAGCATGGGGATCTTGAAAAACCATTTGGATTTGTCGCCGTGAGGAGCGAATTTCCTGACGCGACAGTTTAGTTAAATCCTGTCCTAAAAACTCAACTTTGCCACTAGTGGGACGAATTAGTTGCAAGATTGTTCGTGATAGCGTACTTTTACCACAACCTGATTCCCCAACTAAGCCGAGAATTTCTCCGGGATAAATATCTAGGTTGATACCATCTACTGCTTTAATTGTCTGAGCTTGTGTTTTAAACAGTCGTTCAATAAAGTTAGGTTCTATGGTGTAGTGTTGCTTAAGTTCAGTGACACTCAAAATTGGGGATTTATCGTTAATAATCGGTAATTGCTTTTCTGAGTCATTGGCAATTATCAATTCTCCATTATCCTTTACTGCCTGAATGTGTAAAGCTGCTTTTAAGAGCGATCGCGTGTATTCATGTTGAGGGTGTCTAAATACGGTTTCTGTAGAACCCATTTCGACCATTTTGCCGTTGTACATAACGCCAATGCGATCGCAATACTCAGCCACCATTGCTAAATCGTGAGAAATCAGCAACAATCCCATGTTTTCTTCACCGCACAGCCGAGTTAATTCTTTTAATATCTGTGCGGAGACGGTGACATCTAAACTGGTGGTGGGTTCATCGGCAACGATTAACTTGGGGTTGAGGAGTAAAGCTAAAGCGATCGCTACCCGTTGCCGCATTCCACCGCTAAACTCATGAGGATATTGATTCCAGCGACTAGCTGGAATATTCACCTTTGCTAAGGTAGCAAGTGCTTTTTTTTTGGCTTCCCGGGTTGATAATTCTGGTGAGTGCGCCTGAAGGGTTTCGATACAATGCTTACCAATCGTCATCAACGGATCGAGGCGTGTCATGGGATCTTGAAAAATTAAGGCGATCGTTTCTCCCCGAAATTTCCGCAATTGGTTAGGCATCAAGTCAAACACCGACTGTCCTTGAAATGTTACCCTTCCCTCAATCCGACTAGAGGCTGGTAGTAAACGCATTACTGCCCGTCCTATAGTTGACTTACCACAACCCGATTCTCCCACCAATCCCATTCTTTCACCTGGTTGCAAGGTGAAAGATACATCATCAACCGCCCAGCTTGCTTCTTCTCCACTCCGCCTAGGATAGGCAACTCGCAGATTTTCGATACAGAATAAGGCTTCACTCATAATTAGTTATCAGCCCTGAGTTACCAGCTTTTATAATTTCAAATTTAAGATAGTTTATCAGAATAGTATTAGATTTCCGTTTTATTGTCTTAGTGTAGGCGTAGTCCGTCGTTGGCATCGCCTGTACAAGAAAAACGTTGAGGTTAGATTAACGTAATGTATCTATCGGCAATCAACCTAAACAGAGCGATGAGATCCGCTAATCTTCCATCCTACTGATTTATATATACTGCTTGTCTCAAGTTTTATCCATTCATGGAGGAGACAAGCAAGTGTTATTACTATTGAGCTAATTAATGTTCATGATCTTGATGATGATCAATGATGCCTTGCTCAGTTTCTAGTAACCGTGAAATAAGCACGTCTGCTTTTCTACTAATAACAGACCTAACTTTATCAATAGCAACTACTTCACTGATTTTTACAACCATTTCCCAGAGAGTATCCTCTTCTGTATCTTTGTTGTAAGTTCTATGTTTAAACCATAATAAATCATCCCAAACTCCAACAACTGTGGCAAAATACCACTTATCTCGTACTAATATCCAGATTTCTTGTTCTAAGTAAGTCTGTAACAGAGGTTTCACAATGGCTCAGATAATAGGAAATATTGTGCTACATATTAAGTAAGTATTAACAGGTAAGGCAACAGTTAAAATACTGAGATATTTTAGTGTAAATTATATTAAACTATTCTAAAACTTAGTAAGCACAAAGTCTATGCTAAGTAGTATGGTTAAGCCCATAGCCAAGTTGATAATTTTGTTAATTTGGTTAATGCTGCTTGTATAAAATACAATTTCATAATTTAGTATTGGCTGCTACAGACGGAAGTATCTAATACAGCAGTATCACTGAGTTCATCGACCTCATCTCCAAGTTGTAAGTTGGCACATTCGCAAGAGTGCTGTGCTATCCATAGCGCACCCGCCCAACCCAGCAGCGCTATTTCCTCCTTAGCACCTTAAATGAATTCGACCAGTTACACCTATTTACAAGGTACTTTAGCTGATTAATTCACCCATTTGTGGGAGGTAATTAGCAAGCTAATAAGTATACTTTGCTTATAATCAGATCAACACAAAATGGTTTGAAACTATTCACGAATAGATGTATTAATCATGTTAAACCTGATATTCACCGGATACATAAAAATAAAACCCTTAGTGGTTTCAACAGCTTTTTTCCTGGCTATACAAACTTCTGTCAATGCTGAACCACCCCTTCGTAGTTTGACTACAACACAAGCTCAAAATTTATCGCGTGACTTAGTTCCATATAACTCTCAAATTTTTTTCACGCAAGGAAAAAAGTTGATTGACAGAGAAATTAAAATTCTTAGGCTAAGGCAATTGCGCTCAATTGAACCTGTTCTTAAGATTGATTTAGTCCAGCACCTAAAAAGACCACATACCCAGCAAAAGCCTAATATCTTAACTAAGTAAGAATCATCATGCTTTTATGAGACCTTAGAACCTCCAGGCATCGCAATCAGTAGCCATGCTTTTTGGTAACAGATTTTTTGTTTTTTAATAAACTTTGCAATATAAATTTACAATCTTAATCATCTAGCAAACTCATCAACGCTTGAACTTCAACGTCTTGCGGCTCTGATAATTGACACTGTAACGTTAATAATTCGTTTTGTAATGCTTCTGCTACATGGAGCATATTAGATTCTTGTGCAATTTTTAGCTGATTTTCTTTAATCTTGATTTGTTTAAGCAAGTTATTTTTAACATGAATTGAATTGTAATGTTGAGCAATCATAGCTTTACCTTTTTTAGTAATTTATGAAATACAATTACATTTAACACTTATGTATTATTCCACATTTTTACCATTCTTTAAATATTTTGTGATTTAATCTACATTACTCGTGGTGTTTACGAGTATGGCAGGCTAAATACACCATAAACAATTCTTTAGTGAATAGTATGAACTTAAAGTTTATAAAAAAAGACATTTTCGCCTTTATAAAAATTATATCCATAGTGCTTATAACAAGCGCAATTGGATTGGAATTGTGGAATATTTATGCCGTAATAACTAATAGTAATCTACCAAGCAGCCTCAATCCAATTTTTTGGATTGAGCGTTTTGCCATGACTAGCCATTTTATCGAAAGCATTATAGCAGCTTTTTATGCACCGTCAAGACAAAAGATACCAATAAAATATGCTACTTATACTTTTTTCGTAGGCACAATTGGGTTGTTAGAACTATTTGCTCAAGAGAATGACTCTTGACGACTCTACGCCTTGAAGAAAAGGCAAGGGAGCAGGGAGCAAGGGGGATAGTTTAAGTTCCCTCTGCCTCTTCGTTAAATTTACGTTTTTAAGCAAAAGTCAGTTGCGGAGATTTACCAATGTAGACGGCTGGTGAATCTGACAGGCAGAAGGGAGTATAGTTTGTATAGTTAGCTTTTTGCTGAAATTTTAGTTTGATACTAAGGGATTAAAAAATGTCTACAGATACTGACATAGTTGCTTACGTTGAAGAAAGCGAATTTGATACTGTTTTAACTGGAAGTGAAGAGAAAGTCGTTGTTGTTGATTTTACTGCTACTTGGTGTGGCCCCTGTCGCCTCGTTAGTCCGTTAATGGAGCAACTTGCCGAGGAATACAAAGGTCGCGCCAAAGTTGTTAAGGTAGATGTTGACAACAACAAGCCAATTTTCAAAAAATTTGGTCTTCGCAGTATTCCAGCAGTTTTAATTTTTAAAGATGGTAATTTAGCAGAAACTATCGTAGGAGTTTCGCCTTACGAGCAGTTTAGCGAAGCTGTTAATAAGCTTCTTTAGTTAATTCGTAATTCGTAATTAAAAAGGCTTTGTACCCAATATCTAATAACGGCAGTGACGTTTCAAGTGGTGTTTAAATTTTCTGAACTTCTCACCACTTGAAGCATAATTATGAATTATGCATTTTTAAACCTTTTCTTTTCGCTTATAATGTGCTTGGAGTAAGCCAGTAGAATATTGTTTGGAGTTAATTAGTTCCAATTTTTCTTCAGGGCTAGGCGGTGGGAAAAGCTGTATACCACCACCTAAGATAATTGGAATAATTGAAATAATATATTCATCAATCAAGCTGTGTTGAAGAAACGAATTGATTAATGCTCCGCCACCAACTAACCAGATGTTTTTATAACCTTGAGCCTCTATATTTGCTAAGGCTGGCTCCACTGGATCAGAAACAAACACAACGTCTTCACGGTCAGATTGGAGATGGCGCTGGGTGAAAACGAAGGATTTCTTCTCCGGATAAGGCCATTCATCAAAACCAAGCCCTACTTCATAAGTATTGCTACCTAACACGATCGCATCAATCGATTCGTAGAAAGCAGTATAACCGTAGTCTTCACCTTCTATGTCAAGGGGCGATAGCCAATCAATTTCTCCATCGCTGCGAGCAATGTAGCCATCTAAACTAGCTGCAATGTAGAGTGTAACTTTCGTCATTGTGCTTCTGAATGTAGTGGTTTTCACCTAATTACTTACGTTTTTTGATTATGCGATTTAAACCGACCTGCAATAAATTCTCGCTTAGATAAATGCTTTGTAGTGCGTTTGGTGACTCGCTCTCGCCACATCTGGAAACTAGATTCTTTCATTTCGCGCCTCATTAGGGCAATTACCTGTTTTTCCAGCAGCCCAAACTGAGCCTCAATGGCATCAAAAGATGTTCTATCTTCCCATGCCATTTCAATAATGCGATCGATGGTTTGTGAATCGAGATCAGGTAACTTCATTTCTTTGCTGGCAATTGATAAATTAGAGCTATATATATTTTACTTTTCGTTTTGAAGAACTGTTGTGTCTGCTGCACCCAGTTGCAGGGCATAGAGGTTGGCATAGACACCTTGCTGATTGATGAGTTCGGCGTGAGTGCCCTGCTCTACAATTTGTCCCTGCTGAATTACTAATACCTGATCTGCCTGGGTAACTGTACTGAGACGGTGGGCAATTACAAAACTGGTACGACCTTGTAGCAAACGAGCGATCGCAGTTTGTACTAGCGCTTCTGTACGGGTATCAATACTGCTGGTGGCTTCATCAAGAATCAGAATTCGAGGGTTAATCAACACCGCACGGGCAATACTAATTAGCTGTCGCTGTCCCTGGCTCAAAGGCGCTCCCCGTTCACCCAATTGAGTTGTATAGCCTTGTGGTAGTGAGGTAATGAACTCATGCACATTTGCCAGTTGTGCAGCTTCTTCGATATCAGCTTGGGTAGCATGGGCAGAGCCAAAGGCTATGTTTTCGGCGACAGTGCCACTAAATAAAATATTGTCTTGCAGGACAATGCCAATTTGTCGCCGCAGACTTGCTTGAGTAACGCTACGCACATCAATATCATCAATTTTCACTGCACCGCCAGATACATCGTAAAAGCGCAAAATCAAGTTAATAATTGTACTTTTTCCTGAACCGGTCGGCCCTACTAACGCAACCATCTGTCCTGGATAGGCGTGCAAATTCACTCCTTTGAGAACTAATTGATCTGGGTTGTAGCCAAACTTGACATTCTCAAATGTCACTTCCCCGTGAATGGGCGGCATTTCTGTCGCATCGGGTGCGTCTTTGAGTTGGGACGGTTCATCGAGCAATAGAAAGATTCGCTCTAATCCGGCGAAGGCAGATTGAGCTTGAGTGTAAAACTGGCTGAGAATTTGGATTGGGCGGAAGAACTGCTGGACGTAAAGTAAAAATGATGTCACCACACCGACTGTTGCACCCCCTGTTACCGCAAGATAGCCACCATAAGCCAGCACACCTGCGGTTGCTAGTGTGTTGAGAAAATCGATGGAGGGCAAAAAGGCTGAAGTAATTGCTACAGCTTCGACATTAGCATCACGATTCGCGGCATTAAGAACGTCGAATTCTTCGATATTCATCTGTACACGATTAAATGCCTGTGCTTCTCGGACGCTGCCAATATCTTCTTCTAACTTGGCGGAAAGTTCCCCAATCGTCTGTCGAGTAACGCGAAACCTAGCTCTTGCCCAACGTCCAAACAAGCTTGTGGTAAAAATCATCAGTGGCACAACCAGGTTACTCAACAAGCCGAGTTGCAGGTTGATTGAGAGCATCGCAATGATTATACCGACCAAACTAAAAGTGTTGCCTAGCATTTGAGCGATCGTCAGTCCAAATGCCTGATTTACGGTATTAACATCATTCAGCAGGCGGCTCATTAAATCGCCCGCTTCACTGCGATCAAAGAAGCTGAGGGGCAGACTTTGGATTTTAATAAAAATATCTTGCCTCAGTTGAGCCAGCAATCGCTGCATAATCCAGCCGACTCGAATGATTTGACCCCGGATTGCTAATACGCCAAATCCGTAGTTCAGCGCTAGTAGTCCTAATAACAGTAGGAGTCCCTGCAAATTCCCTTGTGCAATAAGGTGATCAATCGACCAACCAATAAAAAACGGCCCAATTGTCTGGGTTACGGCACCAATAAATACTAATGTCAGGGCGATGGGAATATCTTTGCGATAAAGTAGCAGGTATTGCAAAAAGCGTTGTAGGGTGGAGAGTTGCTGACTCGCTTGATCTTCAGATGCAACAACGGGAACTGTGCCTCTCATAGCAATTTTGAATTTTAAATTAAGAGTCTTTGTCTTGATTACAAGGCTGTATAAAAATCTCAAGCAATACTATTTATTTAATTTGGTATCATTTTTCTCTTTCGCCTTTACTTGAGATTCCAAAATCACACCGTAGAGTGGGCTGGTTTGCATCAATTCCTCGTGTGTACCTTGTGCCACCAATCGTCCTTTATCCATTAGAAAAATGCGATCGGCATTTTTAACGGTGCTAATGCGTTGAGCAACTACAAAAGTTGTACAAGCTTTTTGGCGCATTAAGCCATCTAGTTCGGCTTGAATCTGGGCAGCAGTTTTGGCATCCACAGCTGAGGTGCTATCGTCCAAAATCAGAATGCTGTAATCGGTGAGTAAGGTACGAGCGATCGCAATTCTTTGTTTTTGTCCACCAGACAAGCCCACGCCCCGTTCACCTACAATCGTCTCGTAGCCATCGGGTAGGCTACTGATAAAATCGTGCATTTGGGCGGTTTTTGCAACCTCAATTACCTGCTCTAGGGTTGCATCGGGTTTTGCGTAGGCAATATTTTCGCGGATTGTGCCAGAGAAGAGGGTGGTTTCCTGAAATACAATGCCAATCTTCGATCTGAGGCTTTTGAGCGTGAAACATTTTACATCTCGTCCGTCAATGCGAACTGCTCCCCCTGTGACATCGTAAAAGCGGGGAATTAAGTTCATAATTGTGCTTTTCCCGGAACCAGTCATCCCTAAAACGGCAATTAGTTCGTTGGGCTTTGTTTCAAAGGAAACTTTTTTGAGAGTTCCAGTGCTAGCTCCTGGATAGCGAAAGGAAACATTTTCAAAGGTGATTCTACCGCCGCAGGTTTCAAATGGGACAGCGCCAGGGTGATCGCGAATTTCTACTTCTGCATCTACAACTTCGTAGACACGTTCGGCGGAAGCAGCTGATTGAGCGATCGCTGGTGCAGCAAATCCAATCAACAAAATTGGTTGGAGAATCAAAGCTAAGTAGGAGTTAAACGCCACCAGTTCGCCAATGGAGAATTTACCCCCAATTACTTGCGCTCCCCCGTAGGCGAAAACTGCCAATGTTACCAAATTACTCAGCAAAAAGATAAACGGGAAGGTATTGTGGATGGCGCTAATGGTCTTCATGTTTGCCTTCACTAGGGAATCATTCATGGTCGTGTAACGCGACCTTTCGGTGGATTCCCGCACAAACGCTTTTACTACCCGTATTCCTAGCAAGTTCTCTTGTAATACAGCATTGAGGTCGCTTAGTTGCTCTTGTACTTGCCGAAAAAGTTTGTTATTGCGAGTAACAAATTGTCCCATCAACCATGCATTAAGGGGGACTACCGTTAGCGTAATCAGCGCTAGTTCCCAGTTCATCAGCAGCAAAACCACCGAAATACTTACCAATGTTACAACTGAAGCAATGACCTGAATCAGGCTAGTGCCAACAAAGGTACGGATCTGCTCTATGTCACTGGTGACACGGGTTAACAGTTGAGAAGTCTGCGCCTGGTCATGATAACTGAAACTGAGATTTTGAATTTTGCTGAAAATTCTGTTTCGCAGGTCGTATGCCACACCTTGAGACGCTGCTTCTGCCAAATAGCTTTGTCCAAAGTTAAATACACCACGAGCGATCGCCGCAAGTACCAGCCAAGCGGCGCTATGTAGCACAATTTGGAGGTTTTTTTGCGTGATACCCTGATCAATTCCCCACCGAAATAGTTGTGGAGTAACTGCGTTTGCGATCGTCAACAGCAACAGACTCACCAATGCTCCTAGCGAAGTCCATCGGTAAGTGCTTAAACTCTTAAGCACGCGCTGCATTGACTGTATCGACGAATTTTCCTGGAGTTCTGGTTGCTGAACCACTGGAATTTACCCCTGTATCTTTGGAAAATTATCTCGTATTTTGATTGTAAAAAACCAATTGGTCAGTAGGGAATGTGGGATCTATATTGTGATGATAATTCTAAATTTTGGTACAACGATATGGGAAAATACCTCTTTGGCAAGCATTGCAGCTAATCTTAAATATCGAAGAAAACCAAAGAACAAGAATAATGGCTCAAAATTTTCATAGCAATTCCCAACTTCCCTCGGATATGTCAACTGCTATCAATCGTACAGCAAAGCCAAGTTCTGAATTCTACTCTATTTTTTCTGAAGAAGAAGTTTTAGGAATAATTAATGCATTGGAAGCCAGGCGAGAAATCCCTCTAAAGTATTCTTATAAAGGTAGAGGCGCAAAAATATGGGACGATTTTTATCTCAAATATGTTATTCCTACGTGGTATCGAACATCGAATGTAGAGATTGACCTTTTAAAAGACAATTTTAAATATTTGAATGACAATATTAAAGCTGGCGAAAAAGTAATTATTGTAGACGTTGGTGCAGGAAATTCATATCCAGTTAAAAATTTTATTCAAAGACTTAATAAATTGGGAAAGGTTAATAAATACATTGCTTTAGATATTAGTGAGGAATTACTTCATGTATCCAAAAATAATTTTACGAAATGGTTCCCTCTTGTCGAATTTATCAGTTACACAATTGATATAGAAAATAGTTGTGTGCCCAAAAGTTTATTCCAAAATAACGCTAGCCTGGAAATTGATGACACAGCAAAAATATTTTTCCACTTAGGCGTTACCATCGGAAACCATCAAAATAGAGATGAGGTACTAAAAAACTTTAGAGATAGTATGGGAAAAAATGATTTTTTGGTGTTCACTAATGAAATTGGCTCTAACTCTACATGGAATGGAAACGTGAGAGGTGGCTGCAAATATCATGTAGAAGAAATATATGGATGGGTTAAAAGCAAGATTGGGATTAAATCTGAAGATTGTGAATTGGTGAGAAAGTATGATTTAAAAACAGATAGTGTAGTTGCTAAGATGAAACTTCATCATAATTACACTATAGATTTCAGTAGAATGGAGATAGATAAGAGGATTGAAATATCTGAAGGTGAAGAAATTACTATTTGGCGACATCATAAATATGAAATGCCTAAACTTTTGCAAGAACTAGAACGTTCCGGACTGCAACTTCTTCACTATAATACCGACAAATATAAATCACATATTATGGTGATTTGTAAGGTTGCTAGTAACTAACCTTTTTAATGAAATTTTGTGCTGTCCAAATCCTCAACTTCTCAAAGAAATTGGCAGGGTGTTCTCATACAAGTAGAGAAAAAATAAAACCGGGTTTGAAAGCCTTCCGGCCTTTGGGGGTAAGGAATGGAAGTAGGGAAAAAAGCTATGCTAGAAAACGAGAAATCAAGATTTTTCTCTGATGATGCTAAAAAAGCAGTTGGCTTAGTTTGTGTATTAATTAAATGTACATCAAACGCGGTCTAGGCTGAGGAACTGGACGTCCTAAATCCTTAGCCGTTTCGCTCCATTCCTGCATAACTAATTCTACATTATGCAAGGCTTCTTGATAAGAATCACCGTCAGCAGCACAGCCTGGTAATTCTGGTACTTCAGCAATAAAGGCTTGATCTAACTCACTCCAGTAGAGAATAACTTCATACCGAAACATCATTTTTACTTCCTAGCTTATACTTTAGAATTACTGCACGAATTTGTTTAATTTGATAGCTTTTGGCTTTTCCTCTCTTATGTTGCAGATTCAATATTTCCTCAATATCGGCTTTGACAAAAATCCGATGATCGCCACGAATCCGTTCCTCAAAGCCTAGTGTATATAAGAGTTGCCACAGTTGGGCGAAAGGGATGTCTGTATCAGAAGTCCCAGAGAGGATCTTTTCTAAGAGTTTGTCTTGCTGACTCACGTTTTTATGGCTGTCTTAATACTTCTATAGTCTCATATTTATTTAAAATCAGGGTATACGTGAGTGTTTACTCAAATTTACAAGTCATATAGGTAACTACAGAGGTCAAATTGTTCAGATTGCTCATATCATAGGCGGAGGTATAAATCCGTCTCAGTCAACGTAGAATACTAAGTAATAAATATTACATTAATATGAAGAACCAAATTATAGCGATCGCTGCCTTTTTAACCACGATTAGTTTGACAACAACCGTACAGGCAGCAAATTCTGAACATATTAGACAGCTATTGGCAACCAAACAATGTCAAAACTGCGATTTGACAAATGCAGGTTTAGTGATGGCTGACTTATCTGGAGCCAATTTGAGCGGTGCTAATCTTGCAGGTGCTAACCTCAGCCGGGCAAACTTGAGTGGCGCAGATTTGCGGGGTGCAAACTTGAGTGGCGCTAGTTTATTTGGTGTTAACCTGAGCGAAGCTAAATTTAGTGGGGCAAATTTGGCGGGTGCTGATTTGAGAAATACTTATCTAGCAAATGTAGAACTGACTGGTGCTTACTTAAATGGGGCTAACTTCCAAGGTGCAGTTGGTATACCGTCACAAATTGCTTCACCAGAAGAATTTTATGCTTTGGGTGTAGCAGAAGCACAAAAAGGCAACCAACAGCAAGCAATCAGTTATTTTAATCAAGCGATCGCTATTAAACCAGAATATGCGGGTGCTTATTTAGCTCGTGGTGTTGCCCGTTACCAAATATTAGATAGACAAGGTGCATTCCAAGATGCCCAAATTGCGGAAAAAATGTTTACATCCCAAAACAACGGCCCTGGAATGCTAACAGCCCAAGCTTTTATTCAAGAACTGCAAACACCCGTCAATGAAAAAGTAAGTGCTGGTAAGCCCAGTTTCGTTGACTTTTTAGGAAGTTTAGGCTCAGTTTTGCTCCAGTTCTTGCCTTTTTGAGGAGGAAAGTTGAAATAACAGAGGGATAATAAAAGATGACAAGTGACAAATAACAAATGACTTTATCTAACGAGTTATGGGCAGCAAATCAAGACCTAGCCCAAACTTGCCTAGAGCATCCTTTCGTTCAAAGCATTGGCGATGGTACTCTTGAGCAGGTTAAATTTGCTTACTACTTAGGGCAAGATGCTTTTTTCTTAGAAGCTTTTGCCCGTGCGTACAGTATTGCCGCAGCGAAAGCACCAGACTGGTTAGGTTTCACCACATTTCATAACTTAGCTAGTGGAGTTTTAGAAGAACTGCGATTGCATAGTGGCTATGCTTCCCCGTGGGGAGTAAATTTGCATTCTGTGGAACCAGGAACTGCTACTCGCCGCTATACTGACTTTTTGTTAGCAACTGCTTGGGGTGGAGATGTGGGTTTAACTGCTGCGGCGATGTCTCCCTGTATGCGTTTGTATTACTTTCTGGGAGAAAAGTTAGCCTGTAACGGCATTCCTAATCATCAATATGCAGACTGGATTCGTACTTACAGTAGCGCAGACTTTCAACCACTAACACAACAATTAGAAAGTTTAGTTAACAATTATGCCATTAGCAATTCTGTTGTGCATTCAACCTACCGTTATGCTATGTTTTGCGAACGCGACTTTTTTCAGGCTGCGTGGATTTTGGAGTAGTTTGCCTAATTAAGTCGGAGAGAGAAATTCAACAACCTATCACAGCAGATACGCGTATATTTTAAGTAATCCATATCAGATTAACTTTGTCCTCCTTCATCCCCATATGTACTATAAATTCATGTCCATCATCAGCGAAACTCAACTTCCATAAATAGGTCTGAGTTTCTCCTTGTTTGAGATGACCGAAGTAAGTAACTGTATAACCCTCAGACATACGTGGAATTAGCGGGGAGCTACTATGCTTTCACCTAAAAACTAAATTTTTTTGCAAAAAGTCAAAATTCTTACAAAACTTTGCATTCTTCGTTTTCAAACTACTGCCTGCTTTCTCTAGCCACAATTCACAGTTGGATTAATAGAATTTTATCATTGGGGTAGATTCTTTGTTCCCGAGCCTCGATAAATTCGCTCCATTTGTTCGGGAGAAAGCACTGTCATTGGAAACCATTCACGTGCGGAAATAGGGAGTTCCTCGGACGATTGAGACGCCTGTTGTTGAGTTTTAGTGAAATGTATTTCCACATTGCTAGTTAAAGGTGGGCTAATTAATGTCTCATCTATCTTTGATGGGGAAAGCTGATTTTGGAGCAAAACATAGGCGTGTTTTTGTGGTTCGTATGACAAAATTTCTCCTGTCTCAATTTGATAAATCCAAGCATAAATACTGAGTTTTCCTTGGTGAAGCTTAGAACGAATCACCGGATAAGTCCGTAAATTTTCGATTTGCGTGAGTACATTCTCAGCAATAATTATTTCTAATAGTTCTTCCCCTTCATAGTGGCTATAATTATCTTTCACCAGTCGTCGGGTTGCCTCTGTATACTTAAGCCAGTCATGTACAAGCGGCATTTCTACGCGCAAGCTGTCTAACTTCATTAACCCTTTCATCGCACCACAATGCGAGTGACCACAGACAATAATTTGTTGAATATCTAATGCTTGAATAGCATATTCAATTGTTGCCCCTTCACCACCATTAGTCGCACCAAATGGTGGAATAATGTTGCCTGCATTGCGGATTACAAACAATTCACCTAACCCGGCTTGCGTAATCAGGTTTGGGTCAATACGCGAATCTGAACAAGTAATAAATAGTACTCTGGGCTTTTGACCATGAGAAAGTTGTTCAAACAGTTCTTCATTTGCAGAAAAATAACTACTTTGGAATTCGCGCAAACCTTTAATCAGTTTTTTCATAAAAGTACCGTAAGTGAATAAGTAAAATTTTAAATTGATTTATGAAAAATTTAATTCTCCAATTAAATAACCATGTACCAGCAAAAACAACAGTTGGTTTATTTTATACTATCGAATATTGTTTTTAACAAAGGTAAATCGCAGCAAAGTAGATGACCCATTTAAGTAATTAAGTACTTGCTGCCAAATAAAACCAAGATTTAAAACTTGGCAAAACCCTGCAAACCCAAACTTCAAGCTGTTAGATACAATTAACTAAACTTTATTTATGAAATGGATAATAATTTCTATAAATATATTGACTCAATTATCGCCTTTTGCCATTATACCATCGGCTTAGTTAAAGGGTGAAATTTGTTACTGCATTATTTAAGCTGTCTTGCAAAAAAACTACCCTCTCTGGTGGGAGTTTTAATATGAATCAATCTGCAATTGGTAATAATTCTGGTATTTTCTCCTTCCACTCATCCAATTTCTCATTTTTTATCTGCATAAGCAATCCTCTACTGCGGAAATTTTGCCAACAGCTTTTTAATGACTATCTGCTCTCGTCGGTTGATTATTCTAGCACGTGAGCAAGTACTAAAAGCTTGGGTTTTGTCTTAAAATCTCAGCCATCTAAAGTATTTCCAGCTTACAGTCTGCAATTCAGACCTAACTCGCTCTAAAATCGATGGTGTTTACCTCGTGTTCACGAGAGCTAAAACCCTAACTTTTACGTTGATTTCCAAAAGTTTGAGATTTACTGATTAATATTTCTCATAATAACCAAAACTTTATTTTACTATTATTCACTACCTTTCCGACTTGACAAGAGGTTAAAACTGATAAAAACAAGAGGCATACGGCCCAAAAAGGTGAGAATAGTGAAAAATCTTGGTCAATAAAATTGACTCAGGTTTGTGAAACAGTTTTTTTGATAAAAGTACTTGGTAAAAGTGCATTTGTCTAGATTAGTTAGTACCAGTAAAAAAACTGTCATAGTCGGAATCAGGTAAGCAATCACCTAAGAAATATATTAAAAAGGGTGATCTAAAATTTTTTAAGCTCAAGTATTAAATGTTACTTGTGATATCAATGCTTTTCTGTCATAAGCAACGACAAAAAGCGGGAGTTATACTTTTAATGCGTTTGCCCTAGTAGTCAATTATGGTTAAATTTATTAGGTTTTATGTTTAAAATACCGACATTTATTTTTGTAGTGTTATCTATGTTTTATATTCTAATCTTAAAGGATGCTGAAACATTTATGGTTTATATGCTTGGTGCAATAGTTTGTACACTATTATTAATAAACAATAAACTGTCACCTCGGAATTAGTTTTTTAAAATAAATATTTAATTAATATGTGTAGATATCTTCAAAATGAAGCACAAATCCGGGTAGCACATCTTCTCCTGATAAGCTAGCAGGGTATTTCAGTACTTCAACATCTCTACCAGAGCGGTAAATTTCTACTTGCCGAGTCTCTAAATCAATTAACCAACCTAATCTAGTACCGTTGTCTCGATACTCTTGCATTTTATTTTGTAGTCTTTTTAAACAATCAGTATCAGAACGCAATTCCACGACAAAATCAGGACATACAGGCGGAAATCTCTCTTTTTGCTCCTGTGTGAGACAATCCCATCTATCACGTTTTAACCAAGATGCGTCAGGCGAACGAACTGCCCCATTTGGTAAAATAAACCCAACGGAAGAACCAAAAGCTATACCTAGTGACTCATCACGATTCCACACTCCAAGTTGAGCAGTTAAGTTAGCATTGCGGTTGCTGGTTAAACCTCCGACTAAAGGCATTAGTAGCAATGTGCCATCAGCATTACGCTCAAATCTGATTAATTCATTTATCTGACATAACTGGAAGAATTGCTCATCTGTTATTTGAAGAACAGGAGCAAAGTTGATAGTTAACGCATCCATATAAAAATTTAAATTTGAATATTCCCATAAAAATGCCAAAAGCGAATGCACTTTAGCGAAAAAAATATTTAGAATGAGTGACTTTAAGTATTGATTACTTTATCCGCAGCACCAGTTAAGATTTCATCCATCCAAGCATTTATGCTTTTGCCAGCCTTTTTAGCAGCAATAAATATTTTGCGGTGGTGTTCTGGAGTTGTGCGAAATGGAAGTTTACCAGAGAATGGTTTATCAGGCTCCTCTCTTAATTCTTCACAGAAAGCAAGATAATCATCAACAGAAATTTGAAATTCTTGACGCGCTTCCTCTACAGTTTTTGCTTTAAAGGTAATCACGTCATTAATATCTAGGACTTGACCAAAAAGTATTTCCGCTTCTACATCTACTTCTATACTAGCTGTGTATCCTTTATAAGTGATCATATTTCAATTCCTGCCTTAATTAAAAATTCTCTAACAGATTTGACTGCTCCTTTAACTGTCTCATTTTGAGGATGCGGTTCGTGAAAAACAGCTTTCACATCATTTAATTTCACACGAACCCGTGAACCTCTACCTTGGGTAATATCAGCACCTAAAGCTATGAATAAACTTTCAAGATCTTTCCAAAGAACATTCGATGATACAGGATTTGTAAAAATTAACTCTAAAATCTAACGTTGTTTGTTATTGATATCCATTTAATCAATACAATTACAGCCATCTTACAGTTAACTTGAGTATAGTCATCAATTCAGCGATATCATATTATGATATCATTGAAAATATAGAAGCGATCGCTGTTTATATGATGGCATTCTAGGCGATCGCCTGTTGTCCAAGAGTGAGCGATCGCCTTGTAGAAAACTTCAAAAATTAAGCGTAGAGGCGTAGCGGCCTGTCGTTAGACATCGCCTGTTGTGGAAGAGTGAGTGCAATGTCTACGATGGGCTATTTGGCGTCGCTTTGTTTAGGCATTCAATTCTCAATTTTGCCAAGTTAATACTATGACAACCCCAACCAACACCGCAAAGATTGCTCTAAAAGTTCAGCATCATCATCAGCTAACTTGCCGATCGCTTTTACAACTAAGCTTTTATGCACTGTGTATAAACCTCTCTTGACTGCTGTAGCCACGTTTAGCCCTGCTGCTGCCCATTCAGACAAGACAAACTCACCTTCTAGCAATGCTCCAGTTTTGCTCGTCAAGGGCGTGATTAAAATGTCTTGAGAAACGTGTGGCGCACTTACAACAACAGCAGGTCTAACTTTTGAACTGGACAAATCTGAAAAGGGATACTGAACCAAAATGATGTCATTTTTAGAGTAGTTCGGCATAGACATCATCCTCAGCGTTATCCCAAACTGATGAGAGTGATGTTTGACTGGTTTGAAGCCAAAATTCAGTTTCATCATCAGGAAGCAGCGTCACTAACACTCTTGTCCCTTCCGGTAATTCCTCTGACTCCAGCAATTCGATTTTTCCTTCCCGAACAGTAGCCCAAAACGTTTTTAGCATATCTGTTTTATGAATAGTCATGCTTTAATTTTATGCTTCGATAGTTGATGAGGAGCGATCGCTTTGCAGAAAACCTCAAAAACTAAGCGATCGCTCTTGTGGAAACGTGAGTGCGATCGCTTTGCAGAAAACCTCAAATACAAGGCGATTGCCCCGATAGAATAAAAACAAATTAAGCTGTTGCAAATTCTGTAAATTTTCTCACATCTGGAGGCTGAAAAGCTAACACAATATCGCTGGTATTTACACCTAATTTCATTAATTCAGTCGCTATTCCCTCTTCCGTCCAATCTTCTTCTATGAAAATTTTTTCATTCTTAATACGAATATGAACATGAGTATATTTAAGTCTTTTGCTACCTTGCCAATCTACAGTTAACCAGAGATAATGATCGTGATTTTCATCAAATACTAAACAATTTTCAGCAATTTTATCAGGTGATTGACGAGATAAATTATCATATTCAGTTAGCACCTGTTTAATTAACTCTCGATATTGTGTTAATTTATCCATAAGGTAATTTCCTCCCTTTCATTGTTAAAAACAATAAATTAAATTTGCTGAAGTTTAACCACTGCTTGAATAGATTTTCTTTGAAAGAAAGTATCAAATACTGTATCTCTGATTGCTAGATAAATTTTATAATTTTTACTGGCTAGTCGTAAAATATCGCGGTAAAGAATATATTGACCTAAAGCATTTTCAAAATCTCTCATGGGAGAAGGACTGATAAAACTCTTGATTTCTACAACTATTTTCCGTCCTTCTTGTTCTGCTAATAAGGCTTTTTCTACAAATAAATCAGCATAAAGTTCTGCATCTTCATACTGCAAAAAATAAGGGTCAGCTATAATTGTCCAGCCATCTTTTATTAAGGCATTTTTAACAGCATCATGGTAAATGTCTTTTGCTGGCATTTCCTTTGTGGTAATATTGGCTAGATACTAAGTCCAGTTATTATGCTTATACTCACTGGACAAGAAGTTCAATATCTCATCCCCTTAAAATTACACTCCCAAAGAGCGATCGCCTTACAGAAAACCTCAAAAATAAAGCGATCGCCTGTTGTGGAAGAGTGAGTGCGTTAGCGTAGCTTACCGTAGTATTGCCTGACAGAAAACCTCAAAAATAAAGCGTATCGCATAGCGGCTTGTCGCTAGACATCGCCCGTAATTATAGTGTTAGGTTCGCGTCTGCCACGATTTTGGATCTCTGCGACCATGAAAAACTGCCGTCACTATTACTCGGCTCGACACAATCCGATAGTACACAGCATAGGGAAATCGTCGCACTACTGCTCGTCGAATATCACCGTAGACAATTAGATAGGATTCTGGCATCTGAGAAATTCGATTAACCGTTTCGTCTACACAGTCTAAAAACTCGTCACCCAGACCGGGTTTTTGACTCTCGTACCAACTGTGTGCATCATTGAGTTCTTCTCGAACCTCTGGGCGAAACACCAGGACATAATTCATTGCTGCCCCTTAATTGATGCTTTGATTTGCTCCCAAGTCAGCACATTATCTGGATTGGAATCATAGTCAGCAGTTCGACGATCAAGCTCTCGCTTTTGTGCCTCGGTTAAATCAGGGTAAACTTGCTCCGCAGCGATGGTATCCCAAATTGCTTGTACAATACGGATTCTATCTTCAACACTGAGAGTTGCGATTTCGTTCAAAGTAGCTGTGATATCCATACTGATTAACTTGGAGTGAGGAAGCAACTGGTACACCTTAAATATAGCGGACAAGATTTTGTCGATCAAATCAAACGCTGCATCTGTTTTGATGCCTAACATAGCGATCGCTTTGCAGAAAACCTCAGAAATAAAGCGATCACTGATTGTATGATGGCATTGTAGGCGATCGCCTTGCAGAAAACCTCAAAAACTAAAACTAAGCGATCGCCTGTTGTGGAAGAGTGAGTGCGATCACCTTGCAGAAAACCTCAAAAATAATGCGTAGACGCACAGAGACTTTCACTTCTCCTCTCCAACAATATGTTTGACAACGCTGCTACATCCCAGTATTTGATTGCTGTGTTTGCTCTGCAAGTTGCTCTCGATAAGCCTGAACAGCAAGACATTGCTGCACGAATCTGTTGGGAACAATCATGCATTTGGGCGATGAATTCTCATTAAAAGTATTTATCGTAAGAGCAGGATTCAGTAGTCCACTCATGCCTTGCTTTTCAAGAAATCGCTTTTTCTCAATACACCACTCATTAAGTTTAATAACAGTATTAAGTGCCTCTGTAGTGGTTCCCCAATACGATGCAAGATTATGAGTGCGTGGCAAACCTTCTTGCTGGTCAGACTGTTTAATTGCTTTGATAAGTTGCATTCCAGTATCAGGATGTAAAAGTCCAGAACCAGATATAAGTTGATGAACAAGAGCGTATACCTGTGGCTCAATAATTCCCGTATGTCTTTCAAGAATACGTTCCGCTCTGGTGCGAAACTCCTGTTCTTGTTCAGGCAACCATTCCCACCAAGTACGTGGTGGAGCTACGCTTGGCTGACTATCTAAATCAAGATACGTTTTTATTGCATCGATTGTTTCGAGCGAAAGAAGTTGATTAACTGTTAAAGGTACTGACTGTGAAACAGGCTTTTTATAGACATTCTCCCAGAATTGGATTATTTCTGATGGTGCTGGACGAGGAACAGTTTGTGCGAAAGCAGATTCCCAAAATTGAATTATTCTTGTTGTCAACATCCGAACATCTTCGTATGCAGCAGCTTGAAGAGGAAGAGTTCTTCGTAATTCCTGCTGTCGAATTAACTGATCGACAAAAACAACTGTCAAGATAATGCCAAGTATTTCAGTAAATGCATTTAAGCCAAAATCAGCCAGCCCTGGAATGTTCTTCTTCCAGAAGAAAAGTCAGACAAGAGCTAGGATTGCAAGTGGAATTGTCAGATTACGAGTTTCAGCAATTGGCACTAAAAAAGGGTTTAGCCAGCCCTCAATTTTCAGATAACAGCGTTTCAAGAACTTGCTGCTCATGTTTAGAATTAATACTTAATAAATGCGGAAGGCACGGTGATCCCGTGCCTCCTAATATTGTAGGGTATGTATAAACCTACTCTATCCCTTCAATCCGGTCTTCAACTTCTTGGTACAACTCGCGGAGACGATCTAAATTATCCTCGCTAGTCTCCCAATAACCGCGTCCATTCACTTCCAACAAAGTTGATACAATCTTGCGGAAAGAATGGGGATTAAGGTTTAGCAACCGTTTCTGCATTTCTTCATCTTTGATGAAGGTTTCGTTAGTATCCTCATAAATCCAGTTATCCACTGCGCCGGCTGTCGCACTCCAACCTGTTGTATTCACCAACCGCTTGGAGAGTTCGCGCACACCTTCGTAACCGTGAGACAGCATTCCCTCGTACCATTTGGGATTCAATAATTTGGTACGCGCATCCAAACGCACGGTTTCTGATAATGTCCGCACTTGGGCATTAGCTGTGGTTGTATCTGCAATATAAGATGCTGGTTTTTTACCATCACCCCGCAGACTTGCCACAAGCTTAGTGGGATCTGAATCGAAGTAGTGGGAAACGTCCGTTAAGCTAATCTCGGAAGAATCCAAATTTTGGAAAGTTGCATCAGCAGTTTTTAAAGTGCTTTCAAAAATCTGCCGCGATTCGTCCATGATTCCGGGGTTATCGGAATTGAAGGAGAAGGATTTCCGGTTGAGATACATTTCTTGCAACTCGGCTTCGCTATCCCAAGTGCTGTTTTCTACCGCCAAGTTGATATTTGACGAGTAGGAACCAGAAGCATTGGAGAAAACGCGCGTCGCCGCTTGACGCAGATTAATGCCCATATCTTGAGCTTGTTGCAAAGCGTGTTTGCGAACAAAGTTCATTTCTAAGGGTTCATCCGCCTCGGCTGCCATCTTCACCCCTTGATCTAGCAGGTTCATTTGGTTGATGAACAAGTCGCGGAATACGCCAGAACAGTTGATTACTACATCTATTCTGGGTCGTCCCAACTCTTCTAGAGATATCAATTCCAACTTGTTCACCCGTCCCAAGGCATCGGGAACTGGACGCACGCCCACCATCCACATAATTTGCGCTAGGGATTCACCATAAGTTTTGATGTTATCGGTTCCCCAAAGAACACAGGCGATGGTTTCTGGCCATTTTCCATCGTTTTCGGCTTTGTTACGTGCCAAAAGCCTGTCTACAACGATTTTGGCTGATTGTACTGCTGCTGTTGTTGGGATGGATTGCGGATCTAAAGCATGAATATTCTTACCTGTGGGCAATACATCCGGGTTGCGGATGGGATCGCCACCTGGGCCAGGTAGAACGTACTCACCTTCTAACCCTTTGAGTAATGCTCCGAGTTCGTTGTCGGCACAAACTTGCTGGAGGCAGAATTCCAAATACTCAAATAATGGTTTTAGGGCTGCGGTATCAACTTTGGGATAACCTGCTTTATGCAATGATTCTACCCAAGGTTCTTTTTTACCCATGTTGAAGAAATTCAACCGGGAAACTAGAGAAACTCGCCCTTCTGCGTCGGTTTGCTCTTGGACAAGGGCGGTTACTGCTGCACGGGTTGCTAAGGTGATATCTTGCAATAACTGGACATCTTGTAAAATGCCCCGGTCATTATTTTGATAAATATCGTCAATATTACGCCCAATGCTATTGGCGATAATTCCCGGTAAGCCTTGAAGTCCTTCTTCTTGACGATCTAGACTAGCAATGTTGACGAGAGTTGCGATCGCTTCTTCTGCACTTGGCGGTTTCCCAATAACGTGCAAACCACAAGGCAACAACCGAGACTCGATTTCCATCAACTTGCGGTAGACGTTGCCAACAATATTATCGCGATCGTCGGTACTCATGTCTCTGGCATCGGTTTCTGGCAGGTTAATATCCTTATCCAGATTCACGATCCGGCATTTATCCATGATGCTGTTGACAATCGAAACACCGCGTCCACTATCTTTCAAGGTTTGGTAGGAAGCAATTAACTCGCTGAGTTCCTTCAAACCTTTATACAAACCAGCATTTTCTGCCGGCGGTGTCAAGTAAGAAATTGTTTCGGCATAACTGCGACGTTTGGCTATTGTCGCCTCACTCGGATTATTGGCTGCATAGTAATACAAGTTGGGAATTGAGCCAATCAAGTTATCTGGATAACAGTCTCCAGACATCCCCATCTGTTTACCGGGCATGAATTCCAAGGAACCGTGTGTACCAAAGTGCAGTACAGCATCAGCTTTCCAAACTTGCTCTAGGTAAGTGTAGTAAGCAGCAAAACCGTGGTGAGGACTTGCTGAACGGGAGAACAACAACCGCATCGGGTCACCTTCGTAACCAAATGTAGGTTGTACACCGATGAAGACGTTACCGAATTGCTTACCATAAATCAGCAAGTTTTGCCCATCGCTGTTGAGATGTCCGGGAGGTGGCCCCCAGTTTTCCTCTAGGCGGTGAGAGTAAGGGGTCAGCGCCTCATACTCAGGAACCGACATTTTGTAAGCAACGTTGAGTTCTGGGCTGTTGTACTGCGCCTGTGCATCGTGGATGACTTCTTGCATCAACGCTTCGGCTGATTCTGGCAATTCTGGTAAGTCGTAGCCGTTATTTTTTAGTGCTTTCATCACCTCGTAGATGGAACCGAATACATCCAAGTAGGCGGCGGTTCCGACGTTGCCTTTATCTGGCGGGAAACTGAAAACGGTGATAGCGACTTTTTTATCAAGCTTCGGTTTGCGGCGGAGGTTAGCCCATTTTAAGGCGCGTTCGGCTACCGCTTCAACCCGATCGCGCAGTGCGATCGCTTTCCCTGTAGTCCCATCTCTACCCGATAATATAATCGGCTCAATTGCCCCATCCAATTCAGGAATCGCAATTTGCAAAGCTACTTGAATTGGATGTAACCCTAAATCGCTATCCATCCACTCTTCTGTGGTTTGGAATACTAAGGGTAACGCCACCATATAAGGACGGTTTAAGCGTTTGAGTGCCTCAATTGCCTTGGGATGATCTTGTCTGGCTGGGCCACCTACTAAAGCAAAACCAGTCAGTGATATTACTGCATCTACCAACTGTGTGTTGGTATTTGGTTCATAGAAGTAGGCCTCAACAGGCTTCGAGAAATCCAAACCACCAGCAAATACAGGTAGTACCCGTGCGCCTAGTGCTTCTAACTCCTGCACCATTGCTACATAATGGGCATCATCGCCTGTAACTAGGTGAGTACGTTGCAATACTAACCCGACACAAGGAGCTAAGGGATCTTTGAGATCGTTAGAAATATCCTTACGAGCTGTGTACCAATTGAGGTACTCTCTAACATCTTCAAACATACTAGGAGCCAAAGGATGCCAGATCCCTAAATCGGGATAAACCACCGGCTGTTCGTAGGTAGAAGGTGCAAAATTTTGTTTGTCTAAACCTTTAAATACATATTTATCAGCTAGCATCAGCAAGAAGTTTTCCAGGTTTTCTGGAGAACCACCTAACCAATACTGAAAACTGAGCATGAAATTTCGGGCATCCTGTGCCTTATCCATTGGTAAAAACTTCAGCACTTGCGGCAGGGTTCGCAAAAGCTTCAGCATTCCATCTTGGAATCCTGCACCGGATTTTTCTTTGCGTTTCCGCATGAATTGGGCGATCGCACTTTTTGACTGACCCAACTGTGCTAGAGAAAAGCTGCCCATTTTACTCAGGCGCATTACTTCTGGCATGGAGGGAAAGACAACAGAAACGTCCAGATGATCGCGGTGTGGTTCTACTGCTGCTACTACTTTCTGTGCTAAGTCTTCGATGAAAATGAGGGAAGCGATGAAGATATTCGCACTCTCAATTTCTCGTTTGAACTCCTCATAGTTCTCTGGGTCGCGGAGTTCCTCAATCAAGTACCCACTGATTTCAATCGCCAAGTTGGGATTGTTCGCGTTAATCGTGCGAACCGCTTGCGACAAAGCACTCTGGTACTGGGACTCAAGCACGACATAGACCACCTTGATTAAATTACGTCCGCGTAAGTTATCAGGCGCAATGTGTCTAATGGTGGACTTGACGTGTGTGAACATGCTTCTTCGGCTCCTTTGATGCGTGTTCTCTGAAGGAAGTTACTAGCGGCATCATCAGCCACAGGTAACTTTGTGATTTTTAGGCAATATGTGTTTTTTATCAGAAAACGCTTGCCCAGTGGGCATTTTATCGTGTATCTGACACAAATCGATATAAAAAACGAAATATTTCTTTGTAATTGTTGACTATGTTTAAAAGTATCCGCTCACTTATTTGTAAATTTTTTGTAATACTTGTTTTTAATAGTTAAATAGCTATTTAGCGATTTTAAGTCATTTAAAAAATTAAAGTCTGATGAAAAGTTAGAAAATTGGCGAAATATTTATGAATGGCTCGATGATGCGGGGTATAAAAATCAGTCGATAAAGGTTTCAGGCTTAGATTTATCGCCTGATAAAGCAGTTGTTAATATAACTAAGGCATCATGTAAAAATAAGTTGTACAAAATTTATTTGGAATAGCTTGCTAAATCTAGCTTTCGCACAAAAATTGTTCAGGTTATTTTTACACAAATCCTAATATAAATATTTAAAATAATCAGTTAGTATTTTTGATTAGTATGAAAATTCCAACTTCTCAATATTTAGATTTTTTGGAAGATGAATTAAATAATTTAAAATTTAGATAATTAAAAAAGCAATTAGTATTAATTTTCTGCCTCAGTCAGACCGTGCTTGATAAGCAAACAGGGTAAAAATTAACTATAAAATTTATCGCCATGCACAGATAGAGATGGAGCGAAGAAATATACCTCAAGCTTTGGTTGAATCTGTCCTTAATGCTCCTTAGCAAGTAGTCTCAGAAAAGGAAAGCAGAAAAGTCTACCAGTCAAAAATTGACTTTAGGTAGTGGGAAAACATTCTTACTGCGCGTTATCGTAGCAGATGATATTGACCCGGCAGTTGTAACAACCGTATATAAAACTAGTAAGATTGAAAAATACTGGAGAGAAATATGAAAATTAACTATGACCCAGAAGTAGATATATTAAGAATTATATTGAGTGATGTACCCATAGAAGATAGTGACGAAGAAAAGCTAGGGGTAATTTTAGATTACGATGAAGACGGAAATATTATCGGGCTAGAAATATTAGATGCTTCCCAAAGAATCGATAATCCACGTTCCCTAGAGTATTCGATTTCTCCATAATTGATATGTATTGTATTAGATTACAGCTTTTCTTGCCCTTTAAGCGCTCGCGAACTTGCTGAATGTACGATTAACTAATGACTCAAGTAGATATTCTCATCCTTTCAAATGGTCCAGGTGAAGTAACAACCTGGGTGCGTCCAGTAGTAAAGGCGCTGCGGCAAGAATTAGGGGATGACCCTTCTGTAGTAAGGATTTCTGTGGTATTATCGCCTTGCTCAAATGCTAGTGGAAAAGAAGCTGCGATCGCACTTTCTTACCCAGAAGTAGATAGAGTACAAGGAGCAGAGCATTTTTGGCAATTTTTGCTTTGGGGTAAAACCTTTGAAAATTGGGACTGGAGAAGTCACGGTGTAGTTGTTTTTCTCGGTGGCGATCAAATTTTCCCCTTAGTTATAGGCAAAAAGCTGGGATATCGCACAGTGGTTTACGCCGAATGGGAAGCCCGTTGGCATCAGTGGATTGATCGCTTTGGAGTGATGAAACCTGAAGTTGCTGCGGGTGTGCCCCAGAAATATGCTCATAAATTTACCGTTGTCGGTGATTTGATGGTAGAAGCAGGGGAAAGCCTAGATTCAAATTTCCCTCTGTCTATCACTCCATCACTCAAAACTGAATTGATTGGTTTACTCCCTGGATCAAAAGCGGCAAAATTAGCCCAAGGAGTGCCATTAAGTCTAAGCATTGCCGAATACGTTCATGCAAAAAGACCTCAAACTAAATTTGTGATTCCTCTAGCCCCAACTTTGGATTTACAAACTTTAGCTAGTTTTGCCGATCCCCAAAAGAACCCTATTGCTGAAACATTTGGCTTTGACGGCGCTTCTTTAGTTGTCCCAGAGGACTCTAACAGCAAGGCATTGCTCAAAACAACAACGGGCTTAACTGTGGAACTGTGGCAAGAAAACCCTGCATATAACTTATTATCCCAGTGCTGCATCTGCTTAACTACGGTGGGGGCAAACACTGCCGAACTCGGTGCTTTAGGAGTGCCAATGATTGTTTTGCTGCCAACACAGCAACTTGATGCCATGCGTGCTTGGGATGGTTTACCTGGGTTGTTGGCAAATCTGCCGGGAGTAGGTACACCCTTTACGAAGGTGATTAATTGGTTATTCCTAAGATTTGTGAGACGCAAAGGTTTATTAGCATGGCCAAATATCTGGGCACAGGAAGAGATAGTGCCAGAGCTTATGGGTAAACTTCAACCGCAAGAAATTGGAGAAATGGTTATAGACTTATTAGCCCATCCAGAAAAATTGGACGATATTCGCGCTAAACTCCGTAAAATTCGTGGTGAAAGCGGTGCAGCCCATAAGATAGCACAGATTGTTGGTGAGGAAATTGGAAAGTAAAGGAAGTGGGAAACAATTCAAAATTCAAAATTATTCCTTCACTTTCTTCTCTACTTAATCGGAAGATTCTCCATCCCTGCGCCCAAGTTCATAAATGCCAGCGCCCATACAAGCTAATATACCCGTACTAATTCCCCAACTCTCACCTAAACTAATTTCCATAACCCAGTTACATAAAGCACCAATTACCAAAAAAGGCACAATGCTAAATAATGAAGCGTAGAAAGAGTTTTGGGATTCTCTGGCTTTACGAGTCTTTTCAAATTCTGTCTGGCTGGTATAAAGCGATCGCTCGGCAAAATTAAACCAGCGATTGAGTTGCTCGATTACCCATTCATTAACTTGCGAAAAACCTAGATATAGCGCCAATGACCACAAACTCGCTCCGGCGATCGCGATCGTGTCTAACTCAAAGCGGAAAGGCAAAATTTCAGTCAGCATTGCTTATGGGAGTCCTGCAAAGGGTTGACTTTAGCTTTTAGTAGATGCTAAATAAACCTCTTGTGCAATTTTAAGCATAAAGGTTAACCACATTTCAACTACTTAGCAAATTTCCTACTCTTTTAAGCTAGTAGTCTGCCAAGACAAGATTGAGAAACTTAGCCATTTTCTAATGACTCATCGTCTAATTCCACACCTGCAATTAGTTCTGTACATTAACTAATTATTTGTCAATTTAACAATTTTTTGTCGCAGTATTGTAAATGCGTAAAGCCCTTACATAGCAAGGATTCTGCCAGGGTTTTTCTTATTAAAGACGATTGTACCCATCCAAGTCGGTATTCACAAATTAGATGTCAAATACCAGATGTTTCACAATTTAATTGTCACTTTCCAGAAACCTGAAAATAGTGGTTTTGCATAAATTAACAAATTATTTGTCATCGAGATAGTATAATACAACTATGTTTTAATAAAACATAGTATGCAGAATACAGAATCTTCTACAACCTCTACAACTTGGGCAAGCTCCGCAGATGTGAATAACGATCTTGCTGAAGCAAACATTATTGTTTCTAAACTTTCGGATGAAGCTTTGCTGAAAATGGAGGTGATTCAAAATCTTTTAGACAATAGCGATCGCACTACATATACTCAGAAGCTCAAGGAAGCGGCAGAAAAACTTGGTAAGTCAGTACGTACAGTACGACGGCTAGTAGAGAAATGGGAACAGGAGGGTTTGGCTGGACTGGCGCAAAATCAACGGCTGGATGAAGGGAAGCACCGAGTTGATGGGAATTGGCAAGAGTTTATTTTGAATACCTATAAAGAGGGTAATAAGGAAAGTAAAAGGATGACTCGCCAGCAGGTATTTATCAAAGCTAAGGCAGAGGCTGAAGAACTGGGAGTTAAGCCTCCTTCCCACATGACGGTTTACCGAATTTTACAACCGTTAATAGATAAAATTGAGCAAGCTAAAAGTATTCGCAGTCCGGGTTGGCGTGGTTCGCGCTTATCAGTTAAAACCCGTGATGGAAAAGATTTACAGATAGAACATAGTAACCAAGTTTGGCAATGCGACCATACCCGTGTTGATGTTTTATTAGTAGATCAGCATGGCAAAATTCTTAGTCGTCCTTGGTTAACAACGGTTATTGATAGTTATTCGCGCTGCATTATGGGGATTAACTTGGGCTACGATGCACCAAGTTCTCAGGTTGTTGCTTTGGCGCTACGTCATGCAATTTTGCCCAAGCAATATGGTTCAGAATACGGATTTCACGAAGAATGGGGTACTTCTGGTTTGCCGCAACACTTCTATACAGATGGGGGTAAGGATTTTCGTTCCAACCATTTACAGCAAATAGGAGTGGAGTTAGGGTTTGTTTGTCATTTGCGCGATCGCCCTAGTGAAGGTGGTAGTGTCGAACGTCCATTTAAAACTCTAAACACAGAATTATTCTCAACTCTACAAGGATACACAGGTTCAAACGTTCAAGAGCGACCAGAGGAAGCCGAGAAAGAAGCTTGCTTAACGTTGCGGCAATTAGAGAAAATGTTAGTGCGTTACATCGTTGATAACTATAACCAGCGACTTGATGCTCGTATGGGCGATCAGACAAGATTTCAACGCTGGGAATCTGGTTTAATTGCTTCCCCTGATTTACTTTCCGAGAGGGATTTGGATATTTGCTTAATGAAGCAAACACGGCGACAAATTCAACGCGGGGGATATCTGCAATTTGAAAACTTGATGTATCGAGGTGAACTCTTAGCTGGTTACGCGGGGGAAAGTGTTGTGTTGCGATATGACCCCAGAGATATCACAAGGATTTTGGTTTACCGCACAGAAGGGGATAAAGAAGTGTTTCTTGCCCGTGCGTATGCTCAAGATTTGGAGACAGAGGAACTATCTCTAGATGAGGCAAAAGCTAGCAGTCGTAAGGTCAGAGAAGCGGGTAAGGCTGTAAGCAATCGCTCAATTTTGGCTGAAGTTAGAGAACGCGAAACATTCCAAACTCAAAAGAAAACTAAAAAAGAGCGTCAGAAAGTAGAACAGGCTGAGGTCAAAAAAGCTAAACAACTTATACCTGTTGAGCCAGAGTCATCAGGAGAGGCAGTATCTCTTGACAGCGAACCTGAGCAAGAGATGCCAGAAGTTTTTGATTACGAACAAATGCGTGAAGATTACGGGTGGTAAAAATGACTTTACAAGAAGCTCAAGCAGTTGCTCAACAATTGGGTGATATTCCCGTTAATAGCGACAAATTACAGGCGGAGATTCAACGATTAAATCGTAAAGGTTTTGTCCCACTCGAACAAGTGCAAATTCTCCATAATTGGTTGGAAGGAAAACGCCAATCAAGGCAATCTGGTCGTGTGGTAGGTGAATCGAGGACGGGTAAAACTATGGGTTGTGATGCCTATAGGCTTAGGAATAAACCCTCTCAAGTTGCAGGAAAGCCCCCAATTGTACCTGTGGCTTATATCCAAATTCCCCAAGAGTGCGGTGCTAAGGAATTATTTGGGGTAATTATGGAGCATTTGAAATATCAGGTAACTAAAGGAACGGTAGCAGAAATTCGAGATAGAACGCTGCGGGTTCTTAAAGGTTGCGGGGTGGAGATGTTGATTATTGATGAAGCTGACCGCTTTAAGCCGAAAACTTTTGCCGAAGTGCGTGATATTTTTGACAGGTTGGAAATAGCAGTTATTTTGGTAGGAACTGACCGCTTAGATGCAGTGATTAAGCGCGATGAACAGGTTTACAACCGTTTTCGGTCTTGTCACCGTTTTGGAAAGATGTCAGGGGAAGACTTTAAACGAACTGTAGATATTTGGGAGAAGCAAATACTCCGATTGCCAGTTGCTTCCAACCTTTCGAGTAAGACGATGTTGAAGACGTTGGGGGACGCAACTGGAGGTTATATCGGTTTGATGGATATGATTCTGCGAGAGACTGCAATCCGGGCTTTAAAAAAGGGACTGCAAAAAATTGACTTGGGAACTTTGAAGGAAGTAGCTGCTGAATACAAGTGATGGAAGCGGAAAATATTAAGCCTTGGCTGTTTAGAGTTCAACCATATCAAGGAGAAAGCCTGAGTTATTTTTTGGGTCGCTTTCGACGGGCAAATGATTTAACCCCTACTGGATTAGGTAAAGCAGCAGAAGTTGGGGGTGCGATCGCCCGATGGGAAAAGTTTCGGTTTAATCCCCCACCATCTCGCCAGCAGTTAGAGGCGTTGGCTAAGGTTGTGAGGCTTGATGCCGACAGGTTAGCGCAGATGTTACCGCCTGCTGGGGTGGGAATGAAGCTTGAGCCGATTCGGTTATGTGCTGCTTGTTATGTTGAGTCACCTTGTCACAAGATTGAATGGCAGTTGAAGATAACACAAGAGTGCGATCGCCACAAATTAAGTTTGCTTTCAGAATGTCCAAACTGTGGGGCAAGATTTAAGATTCCAGCAGCGTGGGTGGATGGTTGGTGTCAACGGTGTTTTCTGAGTTTTGCCGATATGGTAAAGTATCAAAAGTCTTATCGATGACGGAGTTTGTGCAAACATAGTAGTACTTTTCAAATATTAGCTACAAATCATCCCCCATTGCTTTCATGGAAAAAAAGGAGCAAGGGGGATATCGTATGTTTCAACAAAGAAGAGAATTCGCTACAAGTTAAGTTGACTTCCAGAACGACAAAATCATGGGGTAATTTGCTCTGGTTGCTCGACTGCTGGATTGAAAATGATTGTGAAAGTTGCACTTGGTATCAGTCGATGTAGAGCTTGTGAATGAGCCTCTGCGTCACTGCGGCGACGAAAACGAGCAACTATTTGATGTTGCATACTAGGAAAATGGCGGACTATACACCAAGGATTTAGCTTTTCAATGTAGGTCATAAAAACCTCCTGATCATACTTATGATTAGCTAGTAAATTGCAGTCGAATAAGACAAAAGTGACTTAAACATTCTCAAAACTAAAGCCACCCTACTGTGAGAGTGGCTGGTAAAAAAATGTCAGGATGACATTGCAATTGGTTGACTTTTCGATTCCTACTTATGCCCTGTGAGAGAACAGAGTATATTCAGACATTCTTCGGGAATTTCCTCAAAGTGTTCTAGCAGGAAGTCCATCAGAGCAAGATGGCGTAAATCACTGGGCATGGGACTGCGGTAATTGCGACCCTTGGAAAACCAACGCCGGACAGTTGAGAGTGAACGAGAGCAAATACGAGCGATCGCTTCATGATTGACATCCCATTTGGCATAAAATTTATTGGGTGTCATTCCTAGTTGACAATGGCTGTAAAGGTCAATCAGGTTTTGCTCACGTTCTTGTAGAGGGCGGGGATTAGTCATATACTGGCTCTCCTTCCAGTGCTTCTAAATCCTCCTCCCAAGCAATATCGGCAGATGTCCAAGCTGCATTGAGGCTGTCTTTGCTTAACCAAATTAGGTAGCACCAACTCCAGCAGCAAAGATGGGGAGCAAAGCTATAAAATCTGCCGATCGCAGTTCCCCAATCAGTGTCAGAACCAATCCAACGCAATTTGTCGCCATATAAGAAGCGGGGTGTCTTTGCTGTAGTAGGAAAGTCATCGGGTAAATCAACAGAACTAGCAGAAAATTTCTGGTTGATTATTCTTGGGAATAAATCCTGGCGATTGAGCGCGATGCCTTCGGCAAGGCTAGGAGCCAACGCACTCAAATAACTAGCAACTAATTCAGCATCAAGACTCTGAGTTAATTGGGAAATCAATAACGCTGCTAAAGTTTGTTGTTCTTGCTGTTCACAATAATTGCTGAGTTTCGCCAATAGTTCAGCAATACCGAAGTCATCTAAAGCTTGTAGATAACTTGTGTGTTCATCTGTTTTGTGGCAAACAGGTCTTAACATGGAATATGTCTCCTGTGAGAAGGAGCCAGAAGCCAGTGCGTCAGCCCTGAGAAAGTTGCGCCCTGGCTTTTGACTTATCAGTAATTATACATAAATTTTATGTGCTTATATTTAAATTTATTTGTTTTTAGTGATTTAATATAAAAACACATAGAGAAGCTGATAATAGTCACATGGGAAAAGTAACATTGAGTATTTACATGGAAGAAGAAGACAAAGAAGCTCTGCAACAACTGGCGGATGCAGAGGAGCGTTCTTTGTCGCAAATGGCAGTGTTAATTCTGAAACGAGCTATTAAACAAGCGCAGGCGGATGGAACAATTTCGCCGCCTGGTAAGGGCAAGTGAGGCGATCGCGTATTGTGTTTGCAGAAGATAGACTGTCCCTTCGATGAAGCGGCTTGGGACTGTAAATTAATGTTTACTTAGAATGCGATCGCCATGAGTTAAGCTTGCTTTCAGAATGTCCCAATTGTGGGGCTAGGTTTAAGGTTCCAGCACGATGGATGGATGCGTGGTGTCAGAGGTGTTTTACGCCGTTTGTCGATATGGCAAAGTGTCAGAAGCATTGGAGCAAGAACAACTAGATAATCCAGTAGAAAAAGCTGCCCCAGTTAGAGAACTTGAGGAATGATTCCTGTCAGATGTAATATTTCAGTGCTAAGATAAGTAGCCTTTTGGGTCTTTAAACTTTTTAGTAGTACAAAAATACTATAATAAATTAGGGTACATAAAGTATCCAATCCTGGTTCTAAAGTATGGCACGTGGCGAAATTCTCAGAAAACTCTTCAAAAGCTTCTCTCGCAATGAGAGAGAAGAGTTTTTGGCTGCGGCTATGGAACTTATTGAGGAAGAAAAGAATAAAAACCATATCCTACTTGCTAGAGATTTAGAAAAACTGCTTCAAAATGGCTATGGATACACCAAACCCTTAGCTTCTAACCTGGCTCCCTACAACCAGTTTTCTGAACCCCCTAAAGATAAAGATACTGGGCTTGCCTTACTTGAGGTAAAACAATTCGATCTTACATGGGATCACATTGTCGTGAGTGAGAAAATTTTTGATACACTGCAAGAAATCGTCCTCGAAAACCGTAAGCAAGATATACTCGCAGCCTATAACCTCAAGCCCAAAAACAAATTGCTATTCTGTGGGCCACCTGGCTGTGGCAAAACTCAAACTGCAAAAGTCCTCTCCAGCGCACTAGGGCTGCCACTCGTTTACGTAAACCTAACGGCAGTATTTTCCTCTTACTTAGGTGAAACTGCAACCAATCTTCAGAAAATTTTTACGTACATTGAAAAGGGAGAATGGCTTGTTTTGTTTGATGAGTTTGATGCGATCGCCCGCGATCGCGACAATTTAAATGAACATGGTGAAGTTAAACGGTTAGTCAATAGTTTGCTACAACTCATCGATAATGCGACTAATCAAAGTATATTTGTCGCCGCCACCAATCATGAGAAACTATTGGACAGCGCTGTTTGGCGACGATTTGATGAAGTTATTTTCTTTGATAACCCATCGGTTGAACTGCGGACGGCTCTTTTAAATCGTTACTTATCTGCTATCCGTTATACTGCTATTAATCTGTCTACCTTTGCTGAACGACTTGATAATGCTACTGGAGCAGATATAGAGCGTATATGCTCTGATGCGATTAAAGCCGTAATTCTACGGGGTGAACGTACCTTGACTGGTGATGATTTAGAGGTTGCGATAGGGCGTTTTTTAGAAAGGCAAAGTATAATAGCAAACTCAAAATAATTATTTACTTCGAACCACAATGGGGAATCAGTTTGAACACCTGAGATTACCGAGAATAATAAACATTGAATTACCTCGACGATCTAGTAGTGGTTTTAGTGGTACAAAACGTACTGATATCAGTGAACACGGTAAGCAGCTATTAGGTCAAATTTCTAGCCTTATTGAGCCTGTTAAGCAAAAGACTAGCCCTTTCCGTCTTGACCCAAAATTGATTTTTAAGATCAAAGTTGCTGAAAAACATTCTTTTTCAGATAACTTGGTAACTCAAACAGGACTAAATGTTTTAGCGCGTGAACCCAATAAAGCTATTGTTGTCTTCTCATCCGACAATGAGCTAACAGAGTTCAAGAAGCGGTTAGAAAATTATAGTCAGATCAAAGACGGCCCCAAATATGAATACTTAGGGGCAATCGATGAGCTAGTTCCCCTCGAACCTGAAGATCGCATTGGTCGTCTGTTAGATATAAAGCGTGTACAACCTGGTGAACTTGCCGCTTTAGATTTAGAACTTTGGCACACGGGCGATCGCAAAGAAATGCGAAAGTATTTAGATGATATTGCCGATGTCCTAGAAAGTTTAACCAGCAATACTGCTCCTATGAGAATGAGTGATAGCTACATAGGTGACTATATCTGTATTGCTCGGATTAAAGTTACTGAAGAAATTTTAAATCTTTTGCTACTAGAGGAAATTGTTAAAGAAATTGATCGCCCTCCCCAACCTGCTTTTGAGACAACTGCTGACTATAATCTGCCAATTTCTAATTTTCCCGAAGTTGTTCCCCCACCTGAAGATAATTGTGGCATTCTTGTTATCGACTCTGGCGTACCACGCGGTCATCCGTTGATTGCTCCGGTATTGGGTGAGGCTGAAGTATTCCCAGATGCAAAACGGCAATTTATAAAAGGTGGCGCGGACGATGTACATGGACATGGTACAAGTGTCGCTGGTATTGCTGTCTATGGAAATGTTGATAACTGCATTCAACAGCGTTCCTTTGATCCAACAGCTTGGTTATTTTCTGCTCGTGTAACAGACGAGAATAACAAATATGATGAGGATCTTCTCTTAGAAACTCAACTTGATGAAGCCATTCGTGCTTTTGTTGAACAGTATTCTAATTGCAAAGTCATCAATATCTCGCTAGGTAATGATGAACAAATTTACCGAAATGGTCTAAAGCAGTTTCGGCTAGCTGCCAAGATAGATGAAATTGCGTATCAATACCAACGGACAAGTGGAAATAACGTCTAGAGCTACAAAATATAATGATGGGCCTATGACTCTAATTGTGAGTTGCAACCGTAAATGGGCTAATCCAGATGAAATAGAAATGCAACGTTATGCCTTAGTCGCCTCCATTAGCCATTCCGATCCTCAAGTTAATTTATACAATCGGATGAGACTCCAGATTAACCAGAGAAGTGATAGAGAGCAAGAGCGACAACGAGGAAGAGTTTAATTGATAATGTAGTAATGGGAGTCAGCGCACCATAACTTTATAATAAACAGGTATTACATCTTGACTTGTTTTTAAGGATGCGATCGCATCTCCCAACCCAAACCCCACAAGTTCAAGCGATCGCTCCATGAATTTGTCTTCCTAGTCCCTGCTGAACTAATCAACTTACAGCAATACATGAGATGCTTAGTGGTGGTCTCTGTGAGAAAACCACACCAAACGGGAAACAAAGTGTTTGATGATTCTTGTAAAGGTGCGATCGCCTCGCCACAAATAAAGCTTGCTGTCAGAATGTCCAAAGTGTAGGGCTAGATTCAAAATTTCGGCGTTGTGGGCTGACGATTGGTATCAAAGGCGCTTTCTGCCGTTCACGGAAATGGTAAAGTGGCAAAAGGTTATTCAGCCAAACACGACAGGCCCATGAGATAACAACACATTAAATTTTAGTCAAGAATTGTTTATTCATATCAATTCTATACTATATACTAGTACATATAAACTAGTTACAGCTAGCTAGTAAGCAAAAAAAGTGTCAGGAGTTGGATCAAAACAACTATAATTAAGCGATCTAAACTTATTAAAACTCTTTATAAAGCTTTGAATCAAAATACTTTTAAATACCTGTATCCATCTATATGTGTTAGTTCATACAAGTATTTTATGATTGTCAGCAGAGAGAAGGGTTATGTTGGATAAACTCATAAAATATTTTGTCTACGCGACAAAAGGGTATATTACAAAAACACAGCTAATCAAATTTTTGTATTTAGCTGATATTTACTCTGTTAAGTGGACGGGGAAGCAACTGACTGATCTAGATTGGTGTTATTATCAATTTGGCCCTTGGAATGAGGGTATAGATGCTGCTTTAAATGAAATGAATGGGAAAGAGATTATTCAAGAATCTCAGTATAATGATAAATAAGACATTTAACGCTAATAACTATTTTCCATAGACATTTTCACGGTACAGTGAATCTATGTTGCAGTTTATGCCGCCCTGATGCTGGATCAAATTCGCGCTGAATATCATCTCTATCTGAACGCCCCAGTCTTCCCCATGTAGTCATTTCTTGAGGCTTATCGCTAATATCGAACCCATTATTTAATTTAATACCCATAAGATTGCTAATCAGATAACGATCATGAAATTTATCCCAAATAAAAATTTTTACAGTAAGTCCTGCTGTATTAATTACACCAGATAATTTACTGCTAAAATCTGCTTCATATTGACTTTTTGTTATAGAGTCTGCTAAATGGCATATATGAATTTCAATATCTGGTGGTTCATCAGGATTTATAATTGCTGCCAGTAATTTATTAAATTCCCTGTAGCCATGCTTCACTGGATCAAAATAGGGATCGATAAACATAATGGAATTGGCATGGCCGTGACGGCCAACAATATTCATCTTTTTTCATGCAGGTTTGAAGATAAGCACGCCATTCACCTTTTCTTAGATCCCGAACTAATGCTTCTTCAAGGACTACATCTTTAATATATTCAATACGTGCGCTACATAATTCAGGGTAATCGTAGCAGTTAGCGTCAAAAATATCAGGAATTAAAGCGTATTCAACTAACATATTAATTAAAATATCTCATCTAATTCTTCTTCAAAAAATCCTCCTGGCCATGCTTTGACAAGTTCACCTCTCTTGTTCAAAGGCATTTCGCGCACCATACTACCCTCACTGTCTGCTTCTACAAACAATATACAAACATCTTCTGGTCGCACGGGTAGACAACCTTCTGGGAGTTCGTTATTAAAGGTTTCTCTTATCCGCCGCATAATTCGCAGAAGTAAATGTTCACTGTGAGTTTCCAATATAAAAGTGTTTTTTTGTCCTCCAAGTGCAGACTGAATGAACACATCCCCTAATTCTGCTTGCAGTTTTGGATGTAGATGAATTTCTGGCTGTTCAATGGCAACCAAAGCATCAGATAGACCATAGCAAGATACAAGAATCGGAATAACTTGACTAATACCAATTCCTACGTCGCGGTGACTGACTGGTGTTTTAGTTCTCTTGTCAATCAGAACTAAATCAGAAATGCGATCGCCTCCTGAAGTCATTTCCTGTACCCAAGTTTCTGATAAGCTATCAGTATCAGTGAGCATAGAAACCAGTTGTTCAACTTCGGGTAGAACACTATCAGAATTCAGGTCAATACCCACAGCTTCAAAATCACCTCTTATCCTTTCAATCTCTTCTTGGATATCATTCCCAAATCCAGCAGCATGGACAATCAGCTTAGTGGTTAAATCATGTAAAGTTTTAGCAATTCGGGGGTAAAGTTCAGCAGCAAGTTGAGAATCTGGCAAAAGACTACGCACCACTAACTCATAAGGGGATTTCATCCTGTCGCTATCTCCCAGCCAAGCATTCACCTTTTGGCGTACCTCAGCGTTATTTAAGAGGATGTCCCAAGCATAACCACCGCCAGCATACCAGTTAGCATCTTGCTGCCGAGAAAACGCAAAATGTCGAGGTGGGTAGGTGCGAAATGGCCCTAAATACCTGAGTTTTCCAATATCTCGTTCTACAGTCTCGGTAATTGCTCCGATCAATTCGCTGAGTCTGTAAGGGAGAATCAGACGCACCGTGTCAGCTAAATCCTGTTGTCCTGGCTTAGGATTAAGTTTAGGAATTGATATATCCCCTTCATCTCCAACTTGAATTTTTGTTGGTAGTAAGCGAGAAACCCGTGCTGTAATTTCTGGAACAAGTTCATAGATTGCTTGCTCAATTTCTTCCCGATCCTCTGGATTTACTTTCAGGGTAAATGTATTCGCTTCTAAGATTGCTTGAATCAAGTTGCTGAGAATTGGGTTTTGGTAATCGAGGCGATCTAACTGAAGCTTTCCTTGAGGACGAGAACTCATACTTAAAACTTGTTTGCCATCCGCTTCAATAAAGAAAGACCTTACTTTTACCCTTCCTTTTCCTAAAGGATGTAATTCGTTCAGATATCTGGTTAACCGTGCCGCATGATTTTTTGTCAAAGCAAATACTATTGATTTACCAGGCCCAATCTTTTGTCCTGGTGCTAATTCTTGATAATTCTCCCAAGCCAGTCTGTCAAATTCCTGCATCATGAGACGGTTACTCGCCTCATTAGTCCACTTACGTTCAAAGGCTGCTGGGTCATAATAAACCTCATCAACTTCAGCACCTTCAGCAATAATTTCAGTTATACCAGTAGCGAACCGATAAGGAACAAGATACTTTTGTTCAAATGCCGTTTGAATAGAGTAAGTAAAATCTGGCTGTTCATTCCGGCAGTTGTAGAAATCAAAAGTATTACGTTCAATGTAAGCTGCTGGCGTAGCAGTTAAACCAATATGAAACGCATCAAAATGAGTAAGTGCTGTCTGCCAAATACCATAAATAGAACGGTGACATTCATCAGCCACAACAGCATCAAAATAGCCACTAGTAAACTCCCGATAACGGCTAATCATTGTTTGGAGTAAGCAAACCGTAATTTGCTGCTCTTGCCGGATCACACTCGGCTTGAGCCAGTAGCTACCATACTGATTTAAAACATCTTGAATTGCTTCTATTGCCTGTTTAGCTAATTGCTCCCTATCCACTAAAAACAGGATTTTTTCTGTATATCCCGATTGAATCAAGCGTTTTAATTGCAAGCAAATTAAATCAGTTTTACCTGTTCCGGTAGGTAGTTCCAGTAAAAATCGCCGCTTCCCCAATTCAACCGCATGGTCAATTGCTTGCATAGTTTCCCTTTGATAGGGACGAACTAAGCGAATTTCTCCTTGTCGAGTGTAATACTCAGGAATTTCAATAGTAGCCAGAGGTTGACGGGTTGAGCGCATTTCAACCAATCGCTCTAAATCTCGCCGTGAGAAAAAAGAATTAACGATCCGGGCATCATCGTTTTGATAGTCCCAGAAATAAATCAGTTCGCCATTACTGAGAAAAATAAATGGTGCTTGAAGTTGCTGGGCGTAGGGAAGTGCTTGGTTTTTAGCAACATAAGGCTCAATAGCACGCTTCTTAGCTTCAATCACAGCCAAGGGACGACCTCTTTGGTCAAGTAGTACATAATCGGCTTTACCTCTCCTCCTATCTGCCATTTGAGCCGAAACCTCAGTCATTACCTGAGATTTATCAGCAGGGTTCCATCCTGCTTGACGGAGAAGATCATCAATATTAATACGTGCGTCTGTTTCTTTGCTAAGGTCGCTCATCAACTCACTCCTGTCTTACCAAAGTTAGCACGAAGCCCTGAGCGTAAATGCCATTTTCGCTTTATCCCAGAAGTTCTAACTTTTTCCCAACTTTAGTGCCAACTTTTGATAAATTTCGTCCAACCACACGGGAATTACAGGTTTACCTGCATCCAAAGATGCGATCGCCTTTTTTCTGTCAAACTCTACAAGCTCAAGCGATCGCTTCTGCACTTCCGACAACAGCATAAACCGCTTGCCTTTACCTGAAATAAATAGCTCCGGCTCTTGGTCTTTCAGCTTTTTCAGCGTGGTGCTGGCTATGTCAAAACTTAACCCTACAGATAACCAATATGACATTGCAGCCAGTTCCAGCAAGTTTGATTTTGAGTAATAAATACTACGTCCAGTTCCAGTCTCACTGATGACAGGAACAATCACCCCCCTTTCTCGCCAATACTGTAGCTGACGAAGGGTGCAGCCTGTGATTTCAGCCGCTTCCTTGCTTGTAAAAAATGTCTCCTGCATACAATTTATTTTACAGAAGATTTGTTTAATACAAATATGTTAGTATTAAACAATATTGTTTTAAGCCGATGAGCCAAATCACTATTCAGTGTCGTCTTGTAGCCTCAGAGTCATCACGCCACCAACTATGGAAGTTGATGGCAGAGCTAAATACGCCACTGATTAATGAACTACTACGTCAGGTAAGTCAACACCCAGAGTTTGAGACTTGGCGACAAAAGGGCAAACACCCCACTAGTATTGTCAAAGAACTCTACCAACCTTTGAAAACTGACCCTCGCTTTATTGGTCAGCCTGGACGGTTTTACGCGAGTGCGATCACATTGGTGAACTACATATATAAATCATGGTTTGCGCTAATGAAGCGATCGCAGTTCCAACTAGAAGGTAAAATTCGCTGGTTGGAAATGCTTAACAGTGATGTTGAATTGGTAGAAACTAGTGGTATCAGCTTAGACAGTCTTCGCATTAAAGCTGCTGAAGTTTTGGCTCAACTTACTCCCCTCAATACTGCTGAAACTCAATCAACGAATTTAAAAAAAGCTAAAAAGCGCAAAAAATCTCAAACTTCAGATAGCGATCGCGGTTTATCAAAGAATTTATTTGAGGCTTACGGCAACACAGAAGATAACTTGACTCGTTGTGCTATCAGCTATTTGCTCAAAAATGGTTGTAAAATCAACGATAAAGAGGAAGACGCTGAAAAATTTGCTCAACGCCGTCGTAAAATTAAAATTCAGATTGAACGTCTCAGAGAACAGTTAGAAACACGAATTCCCAAAGGACGAGATTTAACCGATGCTAAATGGTTAGGAACTCTTGTTGTTGCTACCCAAGATGTTCCAACAAATGAAACCGAGGCAAAATCTTGGCAAGACAGCCTTTTAAGGCAATCTAACAAAGTACCTTTCCCGGTAGTTTACGAAACCAACGAAGACATGACTTGGTTTAAAAACCAGTTTGGGCGCATCTGTGTAAAATTCAACGGACTGAGTGAGCATAGCTTTCAAGTCTATTGTGACTCTCGCCAACTCCACTGGTTTAAACGCTTCCTAGAAGATCAACAAATTAAGAAAAATAGCAAAAACCAACATTCTAGCAGCCTGTTCACACTCCGTAGTGGGCGTATTGCTTGGCAAGAAGAAGAAGGTAAAGGCGATCCTTGGAAGGTTAACCACTTAACCCTCTACTGTTCTGTAGACACACGCCTGTGGACGACTGAAGGAACCAATCAAGTAAAGGAAGAGAAAGCCGAAGAAATAGCTAAAACTATCACTAATACCAAAGCCAAAGGCGACCTTAATGAAAAACAGCAAGCTCATATAAAACGGAAAAACTCTACCTTAGACAGAATTAATAACCCTTTCCCTCGCCCCACGAAACCTTTATATAAAGGACAATCTCATATTCTTGTCGGTGTTAGCCTCGGTTTAGAAAAGCCCGCAACAGTAGCAATAGTAGACGGAACTACAGGTAAAGTCCTTACTTATTGCAGCATTAGACAACTACTTGGTGAGAACTACAAACTGCTAAATCGACAGCGACAGCAAAAGCACTATTTATCCCATCAACGCCAAGTAGCTCAAACGCTTGCTGCACCAAATCAATTTGGAGAATCGGAGTTAGGAGAATATATTGACAGATTACTGGCGAAAGAGATTATTGCGATCGCTCAAACTTACTCTGCTGGAAGTATTGTTCTACCTAAGTTGGACAATATGCGAGAGCAAGTTCAGAGTGAGATTCAAGCCAAAGCCGAGCAAAAATCAGAATTACTAGAAGTTCAAAAACAATATGCCAAACAATATCGAGTTAGCGTCCATCAATGGAGCTACGGTAGATTGATTTCTATCGTTCAAAGTCAAGCGGCTAAAACCGGAATTGTCATAGAGGAGTCAAAACATCCGATTCGAGGTAGTCCACAGGAGAAAGCGAAAGAATTAGCGATGGCTGCTTACTATTCCCGCAAAATAAACTGATTGACAAAACACTGAACCTTGACAATAAAATAAGAAAATTCAACAGCGCCGCAGTTCATGCTTGTTACAAGCCTCTGTGCTGTGTAAATTTGGGTTAGTTTGACTGCTGTTAAACAACAGTCTTGCTTTCTGACCCTGGTAGCTGCCCACCTTGATGCTGCTATCCCTTGTGGATAGGAATTAGGTGCGCCCCCAGTAATAGAGGTGCGGGTTTACCGCAGTGGTGGCTACTGAATCACCTCCGACCAAGGAGGAACCCACCTTAATTATTTTTTGGCATGGTAAAGCGAGGGCGATTTCCCTGAGACTCCTGCCAAAACTTTAAATCGCTTGTTTAATAAGGTTTATAGCCTTTAGTGTGTCAGTTGATTTCTTTTTTAAGTATTAACTGACGGGCGATTTTGGGAGACGTGACAAAAATGCCTTCATAACTATTGTTAAATCAAGGGTTTGAAGCGCAGAGTTTCAACACCGCTCCCAGCTAGAGGCGGGTTGAAAGAACAGCAAAGCCATAATTGCCGATGCCATAACCGAAGTTTCAACACCGCTCCCAGCTAGAGGCGGGTTGAAAGGGGGGCTGGATTATTTATATTGCGTTGAAATTGTCAATGTTTCAACACCGCTCCCAGCTAGAGGCGGGTTGAAAGACGCGGGCGGCATACAAGCCAATTTCTTCTAAGTTTCAACACCCCTCCCAGCCAGAGGCGAGTTGAAAGAGTGGAGTTAGTCAATTAATCAATTAAATTTGATTTTCAAAAGTAATGTCAGAGTAGGGTGGGTTGAAAGATGGGGCAAATTGAGAATAGAAAAGTTAAACACAACGTGAGCTTTAAAAGCTGTGTTATCGTGTGCCAAGTTTTATACATCACACAACACATCACGCTGAAAAGTTTAATGAGATTATTTTATTAATAGTTAGCCAACAGAATTTGAAGACAAAAAATTTGTTAAAAATGACATTAATCTGTTAACAGTGACAAATAATTAGTTAATGTACATATCAATCCAGATTTTGTAGCCCCATCGCAATCTTACTGTGTTTTTCAATTTGCCCCATAACTTGTTTTGCTCGTTGAATAACTACAGCTGGTAAACCCGCCAATCTTCCCGCCTCAATACCGTAAGACTTATCAGCGCCTCCGGGTTGGACTTGGTGCAAAAAGATAATTTGGTCGGGTAATTCTTTCACTGTTACCTGATAGTTAGCTACATTCGGCAGAATGCTTGCCAGCTCATTCAATTCATGGTAATGAGTAGCAAAAATCGTTCGCGCCCGAATATCCACTGCTATATATTCTGCCACCGCCCAAGCTATGGAAAGACCATCAAAAGTTGCTGTTCCCCGGCCAATTTCATCTAATAATACCAGCGACCTAGATGTGGCATGGTTGAGAATATTCGCCGTTTCATTCATCTCCACCATGAAAGTAGATTGACCAGTTGCAAGATCATCTACTGCACCGACACGGGTGAAAATGCGATCGCATATTCCCAATCTGGCAAGCCTAGCTGGTACAAAACTACCAATCTGCGCCATTAACTGAATTAATCCTACCTGACGCAAATAACAACTTTTGCCACTGGCGTTTGGCCCGGTGAGGATGATTAAATCGGGACTGTCATTTGTAATTTGTTCTTGGTCATCTGCTAATGACACATGACTAATGACTGATGACTCTTCACCTAATTGAGTCGAATTCGGCACAAAGAACCCCGGAGGTAAAGACTGTTCAACTACCGGATGACGGCCATCAACAATATTTATCTCCCTTCCTGGCAACATTTCTGGACGACAGTAACCTTGATGCACTGCCAACTCAGCCAAACCACACAACACATCCGCCGCCGCCACTGCACGAGACAGATTGCGAATTACTTCCGCCTCCTGTGCTACCTCTTCCCGTAACGCTGTAAAAATCTCATATTCCAACTGATTTAAATCATCCCGCGCCGTGAGAATCCGGGCTTCTCGTTCCTTCAAATCTGGGGTGATGTAACGTTCCTCATTGGTCAGAGTTTGCTTGCGGATGTAATTAGCGGGTACTTGGTCAGCTTTGGTGCGGGAAATACTGATATAATAACCAAAAGTTTTGTTAAATCCTACCTTCAGCGTGGGAATTCCCGTCTTAGCCCTTTCATCAACTTCCAAGTTGGCAATCCATTGCTGGTCTGCTTCTACAGTAGCTTTCCTCTCATCCAATAGGGAATTTACACTAGGGCGAATCAATCCGCCTTCTTTAATTAGTATGGGTGGTGACTCCACAAGATGCGCGTGTAACTTGTGTGCCAATTCTTCCAACACAGTTGGGACTTTCTGCAAAGCTTTGAGGAATGGAGAACGTGCCTCAGTTACTAAGTGGGATAATTCCGGTAAGCGTGAGAGGGAATCTGCCAAAGCTACTAAATCTCTAGCATTAGCTGTACCAGAACCCGCCCTTCCTGTGAGGCGTTCTAGGTCATAAATTTGGCGTAACAATTGCCGCAAATCTTGACGTAGGGGCGTATTTTCCATCAATTCTTGAATGGTATCAAGACGTGCCCGAATGCCTTTAATATCGATTAACGGTTGCAACAACCACCGCCGCAAAGCCCGCCCACCCATTGCTGTACTAGTTCTATCTAACGCCCAGAGTAAGGAACCGTGAAAAGTACCATCCCGAACGGTTTGGGTAATTTCCAGGTTACGGCGGGTTTGATTATCAACAATTAGATAATCGGTGACAGTGTAGCTGCGGAGTCTTTGGAGGGTAACGGGGTTTTCTTTTTGGGTATCTTCCAGGTATTCTAGAAGACCACCGGCCGCACGGACGGCAAGGGGAAGATGATCGCAACCGAGTCCTTCAAGCGATCGCACCTTAAATTTCTGCAATAATCTAGGTCTAGCTTCGCCTTGAGAAAAGGGAACTTGCGATCGCAAACTATAACAAAATGATGGTGGCAAACACTCCGGCAGATGTGGCGAAGTTTCTCCGGGACGCAGCAAACTACCTAAATCGGGCGCATTTGTCGGAACCAACACCTCGGATGGTTGCAAACGCATTAATTCCTGTGTCAGATGTTCTAAATCACTACCTTGAGTCGTGAGAAATTCGCCTGTAGAGATGTCTGCATAGGCTAAACCCCAATGATTTGCGGCAATTACTACTGCTGCAAGGTAATTATTGCGACTTGATTTGAGCATTCCCTCTTCTAGCAAAGTGCCAGGAGTCAAGATGCGCGTTACCTCCCGTCGCACCAATCTACCAGCAGCTTCAGAAGCATCCTCTACTTGGTCACAAATTACGACTGCATAGCCTTTTTCTACCAGCAGCGTTGCGTAGCGTTCCCAAGCGTGGTGCGGAACACCAGACATCGCCACTCGTCCCTGTTCCCCAGCTTGTTTGCTAGTAAGGACTAATTCCAATTCTTGTGCTAGTTTTACAGCATCTTGGAAATAGCATTCAAAGAAATCTCCTACCCGATACAGCAATACCGCGTGAGGATATTTATCCTTCGTCTCGACATAATGCAAGTACATTTGACTTAGCTTACTGCGATCGACCTGTTGATGGTCAGAAATAAAAGTACTTGCATCGGGCTTGGTAGATGGAGTTTCAGAGTGAGAGGCGGTCATAGATGCTATCGAGTTACGCACGGAAATTCCACAATATCCGATGATAACGTGATGTTATAGGCAAAGGGCGATCGCTCAAGGATATTTTACCTTTTTGTTCGACTGCTACGACGCGTAGGTGGCTGTGGCGGAGGTGGTTCTTGAGATTTTAGCTTGTCATCATCAGTTAAAAATTCTACATGGAAACCCTTTTGGTGATAGTGCCAACCCAAGATGACAATACTAGCATCACCCATAGAAGTCTTTTCTACAGCTTGATTGGGGAATTTAGCTGCTAATTCTTTTAATCCTTCTTCCTCCCAAAGAACAATTTGCTCACGAAACTTAGCCTTAGCTCTTAACAGTGGCGTAGGCAAAGCCCGTCGCAGGCATCGCTCAAAGTTTTTTCATCCTTCAACATCTCACCAAAAACAACAAAGCCAGCAGACAAAGTAAAAAATTGCATAATTACTCTATCTAACTGGCTATATTTTGCTGCGTTTTTAATGATTTATGTTTCTGCCGGCAAATCTACACTGTAAACAGTTTTCCCTGCCAAGTTACGCAGTGTTACCGTCATAACCTTTGTATCAGCGTCAATTTTAACTCCTCCAAAGAATTGCAAACCTTCGCTTGGCGGTCGATTTGCTTTCGTACCTGAAGGAATGCTTTGAAATACTAATTGCGGGCCAAAGGTATTTTCCAATTGATTTGGACCAAATGTGCCAGAGTTCAAAGGCCCAGCAACAAACTCCCAAAAAGGCTTAAAGTCCTTAAACTGTGCTTTAGCAGGGTCGTAATAATGGGCTGCTGCATAATGTACATCGGCAGTTAACCAAACAACATTCTTGATATTCTTATTTTTGATAAATCGTAGTAAATCGGCAATTTCTAATTCTCTTCCTAAAGCTGGACCATCTCCGTTAGCCCAAGCTTCAAAATCAGCGCTACCATCTCGAATTATCAGCCCCAATGGCATATCACTAGCAATCACTTTCCATGTTGCTTTTGATGATAACAATTGCCTTTTCAGCCATTGTATTTGTGTTCTGCCCAGCATTTCTGTTTCTTTACTTGGTACTGGCTGACGATTGGGAGTGTTTGGCCCCCGATAAGTACGCTCATCCAGCATGAAAATGTCTAATAATGGCCCATAGTTGAAAGAACGATAAATTCTCGCTTTATCTGGATCATTTGTTTCATACCCAATAGGCAGATATTCTAAAAATGCTTGTCTTCCTCTTTGAGCTAGCAAGTTAACATCTTTAACTATGTAGCGGTCATCGTTGAGAAGAAATTCTCCAGGATACCAGTTATTTGTGGTTTCGTGGTCATCCCATTGTGCCAAGATGGGAACTTCAGCGTTGAAACGTTTGATGTTTTCATCCAGCAAATTGTAAATATAGTTACCACGAAATTCTGTGAGAGTTTCTGCTACTTTTGATTTTTCTGGTGTGGTGATGTTTTTCCAAATAGTGCCGTCGTCTAGAGTTACTTCTGATTGAATGGGGCCATCAGCATAAATATTATCGCCAGAATGAATGAAAAAGTCGGGATGAAGTTGGCGCATAGTTTCGTAAATTTTCATTCCACCAAAATCAGGATTAATCCCCCATCCCTGACCGGCAGTGTCACCACCCCACACAAAGAATATATCTCGCCCAAATTTGGGAGGAGTTCGGAAAGTGCCTTTGACAGGAGCGCTGTAGGTGCCTTTATAATCTAAATCTTGGAAAATTACCCGATAAAATATTTGTTGGTCTGCTGGTAAGTTTCTCAGAAAAAGTCGTGCTGTAAAGTCACTATTTTTTAAAGCATTGGGTCCCACAACTCGCTGCACATTGCGAAAAGATTCGCTAGTAGAATATTCTACGATCATTTTGGCGGGGCGATCGCTGCGACTCCAAATCACAATGCTATCGTTAGAGATATCTCCGCTAGCTACGCCATAAGGTATAGCAGGACGCATTTTATCGGAGGTGATAATGGCAGGCGCTTGAGCAAAAACTTGTGATTTGGATACAAGATTTGTAGCAATAATTCCACCTGCTGTGATAGTTGAGCGGAGCAAAAACTGGCGGCGGTTTAGTTGCGATGGGCGATTAGATTCCATGATAAATAATGGCAAGCTTAAAAAGTATTACAGGATAAGTGTTTAGCACATTCTGTTATTTCAACAAGTAAAGATTGGGTTATCCAAGGGTTAATAAAAAATAAAAGTTTTTTATAATTATAATTAATATAAATTAACTTCTCTTGATTATGTGTGAGGTTGAATATAACAATTTACTTGAGCCAGTTGTCTCACTCACAAAGCCTGATTTTGTGCAGCCTCTTACAAAATTGCTATTAGTTATTATCTTTACCTTTGATTAAAGTTTCCTTAAACTCATGACCTCAAAATAATTTATCCCAAATGTTTGGTAACTTATTTCCTTGATTTTGACGGGGTTAATAAATAATAATCACTGTTTTAATCGGTGAGGAACCCTTTATAAATAAGCAAGGAGATAAGTAAGTTAGAATTTGCGTTGCTTGCAGAAGTTTGTCATGAGGAAAACTGAGATGAAATTGTTTCCAAAATTAGTATTTGCTGCTGCTAGTCTTGCCCTAAGTTTGACTACTATAGATGCAAAATCTGTATCTGCTGCCCTTGTAAATTATGATTTCACGGTTGATAGCCCTCTCAATACAGGAAAGGGCTTTTTTAGTTTTGATGACTCAACTTTTAGCAATGACAATATTTCAGAAGCGATAGTTAAGTCACTCTCTTTCCAATTTGATGGAAATTCCAACATTTACACCGAACAAGATGATTTAAACTATCCAGACTTTCCCATTGTATTTTCAACCGCATACTTAACAGAAGACACATCTTCTGTAGGCTTAGATTATGCATTCGATAATAAAGCTAATCCTTCCAGTTCAATAAGTTACGAAATCGTTGGTGAGGATTTTACAGCCTTTTCTAGAACTTCTCCAAATAGTGAAGTTATTTCTGGTAAAGTATCTTACACAAAAGTGCCTGAGTCTACAACTTTAGGTGGTATTCTTTTTGCTTGCGGTCTTGGTTTTATCTTCAAAAGAAAGACAGCATCGATGGAAAACGTTAAAGTTTAACTTTGATTCCGGGTACAGCTAATTTAGTTTGTAGTGACCCATTAAAAACAATAATTGATTCAATATGAAGTATGAGTAATTTATACTTCATTTTTTATTTCCTGAGCGCCCAGAGTTTTTTATTTTACCTTGTAAACATGATCGTGTAAAAATTAATTAAAGGTAGGTGCAGTTACAAAAAAACTTACAACAATCATTTAAAAAGAAGCTATAAACAGGTTTTTTCTCATCTATTGACCCTCAAACAGATGATCCATGCCGTTACGATAAATCAATACAGCAGTTTTCTTTTGCATGAAGTACAAAGTCACTGGTTTTGAGGCAGGAGGCAGATCGCGCAGCGTGTCGTAGACAAGGCAGGAGGCAGGAGGAAGAAGAATAATTTGATTTGTGAATCCTTGGTTCTGTACCTCATTTAGTTGCAAAGTGCTGTATGTATCAGAATTTTCGTGAATTGGTATAACATGGCGAAGGTCGCACTGTTGATAGGGTTTAGTGAATATGAGTCGGGATTAGCTCCGTTACCAAATGCTGTATTCTTAAAAACTCAGCACAAAAAAACAGCACGAGATAGACATTTTTATCAATAGTTAACTTTTCAGTTTTCCACTTATACGATTTTTAACTATAAGTTCCTGCTGTCTCGCTTTTGATGATATTTATAGGTTCTGACACGATATCATCTATCTTGTTAAATTCCCCAGCCCGCCAACTATCTGTTATATCCTTGATAAAACTGGCAATAGGGATCGCAATTAACAAACCGAGAACTCCTCCTAACTTTGCCCCCAACAGCAAAGAAATTACCACCCACACGGGATTTAACCCAGTCAAATTGCCGAGAAGTCTAGGCGCTATAAAATTAGAATTAACTTGGTCGATCGCAACAGCTACACCTAAAACTTCAACTCCTAACCAAAAGTTTTGCAGCGCTACCAACAAACTTACTATAGCGATACCTACTCCTGTACCAAAGGGGAAGAGAGAAAATAAACCAATACCGATACCAAAAAGTAGAGCTAAGGGAACTTGCAACGCCAAAAACGCCAGTGTAATTGTCACCCCTAACACAGCTCCCAATGTTGCTTGACCGATGAAGTAATTGTGGAAATCCTCTCGCAGTAATTCCCGCATTCTTGACCCCATGTTAGGGGGAAACCACTGAAAAACTCCGTCCCAAAGACGTTCACCGTTCAATATTAAGTAGATAGTCAGCACTACCGCCAGCAGCACGTTCAGCACAATACCAATGGTATCGACAGCAAAACCAAGAATTCTACCAGTGAAGGACTGAAGCTGGTTAGATAATCGCTCAAGAACTTGGGTAAATAAACCACTTAAATTAATCGGAAGTTCTTGTTGACTTAATGCCCAATCTTGAAAAGTTTGCAACTGTTGAGTACCAGAATCAATCCAACTGGGCAATATATTAGCTAGCTCAACGAGCTGTTGGATAATCAAGGGAACCAAAGTAATACCTAAACCTACTAAAACTACGAGAGTCAAAAGCAACACTCCCCCGATCGCCACGTTGCGTTTTACCCCTTGTTCTTGGAGAAACTGGATTGGATAGTTCAATACAAAAGCTAGTAAAATTGCGGCAGCGATAATGCTGACCAAGGGTTGAAAATACTGTATAACCTGGAGTAATAGCCAGCCGTTGAGAATGGCAATAGGAAATGCTAATCCTATAGTTAACCATCGCGGTAATTTATTTGCTGATTGCATTAGTGATGACTCCACAAGAGTTCTTACTTTATTTTGGCTTCGATTTTGATTTATGAAAAAGCATATCGTCATCTAGGAAATCATGCTGCAATTGCAATATCGGCAAGCAGGGATAAACTAGTACGTCACAACGTAAATAGAACAACCATTGAAAATATCTAAAGAGCTTATTCCATAATACTTTTGACTTTTGAACGCCAGTTGCTTCAAGTCGGCAGAGCCGCCCAACGCACTGGCTCCTTTTGATTTTTGACTTCCGCCCTGCGGTACTAGGTTTGTTGGTTTGTCTGAATAAAATCCAATATAATTTTTTGATGCATATTCCCCAAAGGTCGCACCTCGCCAGCGTTTTGCGAATAACAGTTACCTTGGTGAATATCTTCTGGGGTCAATAATCCCATATCCCAGCCTTCATTCAAAACCAGTTGATCTAATTCCACCGACAGTGGTGCATGAAAGACATGACGGACTACTCTTTCGTCGGGATAACAGCCAAATTCCACAAAATATGGTAAATTATAGCCGATTTCTTCTAAAATTTCTCGCTTCACTGCGACATCCGGCATTTCCCCAGGTTCGACATGACCGCCAAATAGCGCCCAGTAGCCGGGGTAGAGAATACCGGGAATATTGTCCCGCAGTTGCATGAGAAACTTGTCTTTTTGATAGAGAATTGCGATCGCTACATGTATCGGTTGATTGTTCATTCTTCTTCTAGATAAACTTCCCCCAATTCTTTACCAGCTAAGGGGATACTTCGGTAACGAACTTTACCCTTAATCACCACTTGTGCCCCCTCGGTCAGATTCTTTTGATTGGTGACAACCCAAATTTTGCCAGTCGAGTCATTAATTTCATAAGCCCACTGCTTCATCAAAGGGGCTTTCTTTTCCACCTTACCTTGGATATAAACTGTAGCCTGATTGTCTTTTTTCTTTTCGATTTCTCGAATTGGGGTGACATTAGTACCAATTCTAAAATTAGTCCCATTCAAGCCAGACGAGGTTAAACTTCCACAACTACAAAGTCCCACCACCAATAAAAAAACCAACCCCAGGCGGTAGGGAATAATACTGTGTCCGTACAAGAACGAAAGGGATAAATTTCTTGTTTGTTGCATGAAAGCCACCGATTGAGCAAATTTTTGCTTCACTGCTTGCTTTGTCGCCAGTTTCATCAGGTCTGTTCCCACCTATACTATTCTCTGCGGTTTCAGAAACACACTCTCCACTGAGCAAAAAATGTTCTGAATTTTATCCTTAATTCTTTATTCTTCAGATAACGCCATTGATCTGAGAAAATAAAGATTATGGATTTACTGTAAAAAAACGCTACGACATCAACAAAGAGGCAGGGGGAAAAGGACAAGGAGAAAGACTTGTTGCAAGTGTTTTGACAAAAGGCGAATATAGCTGGTAATTTTCATGGAAACAAAAACTGCCAAACTCCTTGATGGTAAAGCTTTAGCTGCAAAAATTCAGCAAGAACTTTCTATTGCCATTACACAATTACAACCAAAAATTGGACGACCTCCTGGTTTAGCAGTGCTGATGGTTGGCGATAATCCAGCCTCAGCTGCTTATGTCCGTAATAAAGAAAAAGCTTGCGCTAAAGTTGGCATTGCCTCTTTTGGTAAGCATTTTCCTGCCCAAACGACCTTTGAGGAGTTAGAAGAGGCCATAGCTGCACTAAACCACGATGAACGAGTAGATGGCATTCTCGTGCAACTGCCTTTACCTAACCACTTGGATGCTGTGGCTCTGTTACATCAAATTGATCCCGATAAAGATGCTGATGGACTGCACCCAGTTAACTTGGGACGACTAGTACGGGCAGAAAGTGGTTTACGCAGCTGCACCCCGGCTGGTGTGATGCGGCTTTTAGAAGAATATGAAATTCCCTTGCAGGGGAAACAGGCAGTAGTGGTAGGACGCAGTATTTTGGTGGGTAAACCAATGGCACTGATGCTATTAGAAGCTGATGCCACAGTCACGATCGCTCACTCGCGATCGCATGACCTCAAAACCATTACCCAAAATGCTGATATTTTAATTGCAGCAGTAGGCCGTCCCGGGCTGATCGCTGCTGATATGGTAAAACCGGGCGCTGTTGTGGTAGATGTGGGAATGAACCGCGTCATCGATGCTAGTGGCAAAAGTCGCTTAATCGGTGATGTCGACTTTGAATCAACTGCTGCTGTAGCAGGATTTATCACCCCCGTTCCTGGTGGTGTTGGCCCTATGACTGTCGCCATATTATTGCAAAATACATTTGCCAGCTATTCCAGGACAACAAAACAAGAAAGAAAGTGAGGAGTTATAAGTTAGGCTGCTACGCATTTAACTTGAACATTTAGATGAAGGTTAATGACCGATGACTGATGACTGATAACCGTCAACCGTCAACAGTTAACGACCCTAAAAAGTGTTTATACAATTTAGGCGCGCATCAGCTTATGAGTTATGAGTTAAAAGTTAAGAATTATTAATCCCAACTCGCAACTCCCAACTTTAACTTCCAACTCCTAATTCTTCATTTTTTCAGCGCCACAGCACCTTAAAATTGTGACGTATAAGACAAAAATCCCACAATGTCAGGAATTAAAGAATGGTAGCAACTAATAACGTTCAAAAGACACCACCAGAGGAAGCCACGTTTAACTTAGCAGCTTATCTAAAAGAACGGCAAAAGCTTTGTGATACTGCTTTGGATCAGGCTATCCCCATCATTTATCCAGAAAAGATTTATGAGGCGATGCGCTACTCGTTATTAGCTGGAGGCAAGCGTGTACGTCCCATTCTCTGCCTTGCTACCTGCGAAATGATGGGTGGAACTATCGAAATGGCCATGCCAACAGCTTGTGCTGTGGAGATGATCCACACAATGTCATTGATTCATGATGACCTGCCGGCGATGGATAATGACGATTACCGTCGTGGGAAGCTGACAAATCATAAAATCTATGGCGAAGATGTAGCGATTTTGGCTGGGGATGGCTTGTTAGCTCTGGCTTTTGAGTTTGTTGCCCTTCAAACCCCCCAAAACGTTAAGAGAGAGCTAGTCTTGCAGGTAGTTGTGCGTCTTGGTCGGGCGCTAGGGGCAGGTGGTTTAGTCGGCGGTCAAGTTGTCGATTTAGAGTCAGAAGGTAAATCAGATATTTCCCTAGAAACCTTAAATTTCATCCATCAACATAAAACAGCCGCTCTTTTAGAAGCTTGCGTAGTTTGTGGCGGGATCATCGCTGGAGCATCACCTGAAGATGTGCAGCGACTGAGCCGTTATGCTCAAAATATTGGGCTAGCATTCCAAATCATAGATGATATTCTGGATATCACTGCTACTCAAGAGCAATTAGGCAAAACTGCGGGTAAAGACCAAAAAGCGCAGAAAGTGACCTATCCTAGCCTTTGGGGACTTGAAGAATCTCGCTCAAAAGCCCAAGAGCTAGTTAAAGCAGCTTGTGCGGAATTAGAACCATTTGGAGAAAGAGCCAAGCCACTCCAAGCGATCGCTCATTTTATTATCAACCGCAATAACTAGTACCGCCTTGCGGAAGTTGTAATTCTTATACCGCAAGCGTTTTATTGATTTTGAATGGGTGGTTTATTTACACCATGCTGTATTATTACCGCCCAGCGGGATTCAAGATTCACTCATTTAAAAAGCTTATCAAGTAAGCTTTTAGGTTATTTTGAGTAATTGGTTTGTTTCCGCAGTGATGTACTAAGTTAATTTTGGATTTTGGGTTGAATCTAAATGTTTCCTCAACCAACAACTGCTACTAATATTTACTAACCTAACCAAAATACCATGCAGGACATAGGCAACATTTTAGACAACCGGGTGCTGCTAATTGCTCTGGTAGCTTGTTTAATTGCTCAAGCACTAAAGCTCGTAGTCGAGATTATCAAACATCGCAAACTGAATGTGCGTGTTTTGGTGACAACTGGAGGTATGCCCAGTGCCCATTCAGCTTTAGTTACAGCTCTTGCCGCTGGTGTAGGGCAAACACTTGGCTGGGCATCTCCTGATTTTGCCGTTGCTATAGTTTTTGCCATCATCGTCATGTATGATGCAGCCGGAGTTCGCCAAGCGGCAGGAAAGCAAGCTCGTATCCTCAATCAAATGATTGATGAATTATTTCATGAAAAACCAGACTTTAGCCAAGACCGTTTGAAGGAACTACTCGGACATACACCAGTTCAGGTAATAGCTGGGTCAGCTTTGGGTATAACCATCTATTGGTTAGCTAGGGCTGCTTATTAGTCAATAGTCTACAGTCCACAGTTTATTAACTAATGACTAATGACTAATGGCTATAACCGCACAGTTGAGCGCAGCAGAATCACCTTACGACTATCTACTATGCTGGCAACAAAACCGCCATTGTTCAGCTTCTGCAAGGTGTTGTATGCTTCAGTTTGGTTAGTGGTATAAACTGCCAACAAGTAAGGGCGTTGTCCATAAGAAACAAAACCTACGTTACCTCCCACTACTTGCTGCACACTATTTACTAGTTCCGGACGGTTGTAATAATCTACCAACACTGCATAACCTTCTCCTAATGCTTGAGGATTATAAACTGTCTGCTGAGGTGGCTGTAGCTGTGGCTGTGGCTGTAACTGTGGCCGTGCTTGTAGCTGTGGCTGTGGCTTTGGCTGCACATCTGCTGTTGTTGGTCGAGTGGTGATGATGGCAGACAAGCCAACAATATTGCTGACATACCTTGCCCATCGATTGGCATCATCAATTCTGTTAAAGCCCCCTATCCGCGTTACAGTTTCGTTGAGATATTTGCAGGTAATGGTCTTAAGTTCCGGCGGTAAGGCACTACGCAACTGCTTTTGATTATCTGCTGTGGGACTGACTACTAATAAAAGATACTCACCCGCATTTGGTGGTTGACAAGGAGGAATGGTTTGTTGGGCAAGGACAGAACTCGCGCCACTAATCAACCCTGCGATTGCTAATCCTAAAACACTTGGTAAAGTCTGAAATCTATGCACAAAAGTTAGATTATGTAAATCAAGGTGTCTTAAAAGATTTTATAAGAAAAAAGCTGAAAACCCAGTTACTTCAGTATGGGAACGAAAGGAGTGTAAAAAAATATATTTTGTTCTTGCCAAATAAAATTTGAGAGTTGGGAAGAAGCAAGGGAGCAGGTAGTCACTGAGCATAGCCAAAGTAGAGCAAGGGAGAAGTTTTCCCCTCTGCCCCCTGCTCCCTGCCCCTCTGCTTCTTTTCAATGGTCAATTTCTAAGATACGCTAGCAAGCGATGCTAAAGCATCTGGAATTGTCTCAGAAGGAGCCTGAAAATCTCCAGTGATAACGTACTCTAAACGCAGTTTTAACCAAGTAATAAATTGGGGATTAGTAGAAATAATTGCTACTGCTGGTTGGGGACACTTCGCCTTCAGTTCTGTAAACTGTGGTGTTTCTAAGAAAGCTGGTTGCGGAACCAACCAAAAATCTATTTGTTTTTCTTGTTCGTGGTAGTGACGGGTGCGCTCTTTGAGAACTTCGTGTGTCGGTTCTTCTTCGAGAAGAAACTTTTGACTAGCCAAAACGTAATAATATGTTTGCATTTTCATCCTTTGGTTGCTATATGAATAATGTAAGGGCACAGTACTACAGTCTGTACCCCTACGAACTAACTTTTATGGGATTTCTTGAACCAAGAACTGAATGGACAAGCACTTCCCTGCTTTTCAGCTTTTGTTTGTTTGCCACCAGATGTTAGTTTTTCCAAGAACAGATTATTGTCAAAGTAGTGTTCCAAGGAAATAACCTTCAAGTCATCGGTAACTTTTGCAATGCTCATGCCGATAATTTCTACTGTCTCTCCAGTAGGTGCATGGCCTTTGTATTCTCCGTTAAAATGTCCCCAATGCCGCCATTTGAATGTGACATTTGGTGGCCCCGAGAAAACCTCCAACACCTCCCAAGGAAATCCTTGGGGAAATGTTGTATGGAAGAGTTTTCCGGATGATTCAAAGCTTTCTTCTGAAGCCTTGTAATGTTCTGAATCAGCCATAAATAAGTTATAAGTACCTTGGGCTGATAAATCTGCTGCGGTGTACTCTACTCCGCCATTGGTACTCACGCGAAACTGGTCATTGACAATAGATAACCACTGTTGCGGGTTAGCTTTGAAGGATACCTCCATCTCGAAGGTTCGCACTAAGTTTTGCACGATCGCTTCCAGTGTACCTTCAAGGTGATTATAAGTACTTTCTTGAGCCAGATTCTCTTTTGAACGGGAATAATCAGGCGGTGTCTGATACCGCCACTCAACATCAGTACTTTCTGCTATCACCTTATCTCGATCCTGTACCCAAAGTGGAAGGTTGTTAGACTGTGTTGCGCTCATAGAAGTTTTTGCTGAAGATTTGATCCCAATTTCTAGATTTCGCAGTAGACAACCCCTCTTTTAAGATACGGGAGTGGGCAGTGGGGGCAGGGGAGGCAAGGGGAGAAGAGGTGAGATGAGACCTTGAAACAAGTCTTTCCCCTTGTCCCCAATTCTCCTTGTCCCCAAGTCCTCTTCCCCATGCCCAATACCCAATGCCCAATGCCCCATTCCCTATTCCCTATTCCCTCTTATAGCTTGTTTCATCTCGCGGACTGCCCGTTCTATACCTACTAATGCTGCCCGACTGATGATGGTATGACCAATATTCAGTTCTTCCATACCCGGAAGCGCAGCCACTGGATAGACGTTCCAGTAGGTGAGTCCATGACCAGCGTTGACTCGCAATCCAGCTTGAATCGCTTGTTCACACCCTTTGGCTAACACTGCTAATTCTCGCTGGCGATTTGTTTCATCCTTAGCCTCTGCATATTGCCCGGTGTGCAATTCAATAAACTGCGCCTGCACCTTGACAGATGCTTCGATTTGTGATGGTTCTGCATCGATAAATAAACTAACAGGAATGCTAGCACTTTGCAATTTATCGACTATCTCACCTATTCTAGCAATTTGGAGGGTAATATCTAATCCGCCTTCTGTTGTGACTTCTTCGCGCTTTTCGGGGACTAAAGTCACGTAATCTGGTTTGATATCGAGAGCGATCGCTACCATTTCATCTGTAGCGGCCATTTCTAAATTAAGATGCGATCGCACTGTTTGCCGTAACAATAGCACATCCCTATCTTGGATATGCCGCCGATCTTCCCGTAGATGCACCGTAATTCCATCTGCACCGCCTAATTCTGCCAGCACCGCCGCCGCCACAGGGTCAGGTTCCACTGTCCGCCGTGCTTGCCGGATGGTGGCGATGTGGTCAATATTAACGCCAAGTGTAGGCACCCCAAATTTCTCCCAAATGCACAGTCCTCAGAATTTGATTTTACCGGAAATACTGGTCTTACATAGCGAAGTAGTCAACATAATTCATTATTTGGTCAAAGCAAAGACTAAAAGCAGAAGGCACAGGAGTGAAGTTATGCCCTACGTTGGCAAAGTATCAAAGATTCATTAATGAAGTTCTAATAGGATTTAAACACGACTTAAAACAATGTCTGCAACAGTATAATTCTGGGACGATCGCACTTCTAGAATGCACAAATTTGCCCAATTTCCTGTTAAACATTATTAGTACATATTATTACTAGATTCTTTTTTTACTTTGTACACTGTATAAATGCTAGAATCCTCAAGTAGACAGTTAGGATACTTAGATGCCAGTTGTAGCTAACTCAATCAAGTTTGGTACAGACGGCTGGCGGGGCATTATTGGTGACGAGTTCACCTTTGAACGCCTAGCCCTGGTCGCGCCAGTTGCCGCAAAAGTATTATATGATACATATTTTCCTACGGTGGGTAGCCGGACAATAATTGTCGGTTATGATCGCCGATTCATGGCCGAAGACTTTGCTCGTGCTGTTGCTGATACTGTTACTGCTGCCGGATTTGATGTGCTATTGAGCGAAAGCTATGCCCCAACCCCAGCTTATAGTTGGGCAGCAAAACAACTCAATGCTTTAGGGGCGCTGGTAATTACAGCCAGCCATAATCCTGGCACATATTTGGGGTTAAAAGTCAAGGGTTGTTTTGGTGGATCGGTACCGCCCGAAGTCACAAAAGAGATAGAAGCGCAATTGTCGGTTGGAGTACCATTAGCAGCTACTCCAGGGAAGCAAGAAAAATTTGATCCTTGGCCCAGTTATACAGAAGCACTAGAAGGTAAAGTTGATATTGCCAAACTTCGAGAAGCGATCGCATCTGGCAAATTGACGTTATTTGCCGATGTCATGCATGGCGCGGCGGCTGGCGGATTAGCGAGACTACTAGGCAATCAGGTCAAAGAAATCAACTCAGAACGCGATCCCCTGTTTGGTGGTGGTGCGCCGGAACCCTTACCTAAATACCTTTCAAAGTTATTTGAGGTCATCAAAACTCATCGAGAAACCGATAAATCAGGTTTAACGGTGGGGTTGGTGTTTGATGGAGACTGCGATCGCATTGCAGCAGTGGATGGAGAAGCAAACTTCCTAAGTTCCCAAGTATTAATCCCGATATTAATAGACCACTTAACCCTGCGCCGGGGCTTTAGCGGTGAAATAGTCAAAACTGTTAGCGGTTCCGACTTAATGCCCCTTGTAGCAGCATTACATAACCTATCAGTATTTGAGACAGCAGTTGGTTATAAATACATCGCTGACAGAATGTTAGCAGCAAAAGTGTTGCTGGGCGGCGAAGAATCGGGAGGAATTGGCTATGGCAGCCATATTCCCGAACGTGATGCACTGCTGTCAGCATTGTACGTTATAGAGGCGATTGTAGAATCTGGTTTGGATTTAGGTGAGTATTATCGCTACTTGCAGAAACAAACAGGGTTTATCTCAGCATACGATCGCATTGATTTGCCCTTAGCAAGTATGGAAGTGCGATCGCGTCTTTTGCAACAATTGCAAACTCAACCCTTAACAGAAATAGCCGGGTTAGCAGTGACTGATTGCCAAACAATTGACGGGTACAAGTATCGCCTAGCTGATAAAAGCTGGTTAATGATTCGGTTTAGCGGTACTGAGCCAGTTTTACGCCTCTACTGCGAAGCCCCGACAATTGAGCAAGTGCATCAAACTCTTGCTTGGGCGAAACACTGGGCAGAGTAAAATTAGTGAGGAGTTGAGAGTTAGGAGTTAGGAATTAATTAACTCATAACTTATCACTCCTAACTCCTAACTAATAATTTATAATTCATGACATTACTTGTAGTAGCTACAGGAAATCCAGGTAAGTTGCGGGAAATGCAAGCTTATCTCGAAAGTTCAGGCTGGGAATTAACCCTCAAACCTGAAGAATTAGAAATTGAAGAGACAGGCGAAACCTTTGCCGCTAATGCCTGTCTGAAAGCATCACAAATTGCTAAAGCTACAGGAAACTGGGCAATTGCTGATGATTCTGGCTTGCAAGTAGATGCCTTAAATGGCGCACCCGGAGTTTATTCTGCACGTTACGCCAAAACCGACTCAGAACGCATTGCTAGGCTATTGAGAGAATTAGACAACGAGGTAAATCGGCAAGCTCAATTCGTTTGTGCAGTAGCGATCGCTCGTCCTGATGGTGCGATCGCATTACAATCTGAAGGTGTTTGTCGCGGCGAAATTCTCCACGCACCGCGTGGTGATGGTGGTTTTGGCTACGATCCAATTTTTTATGTACAAGAGTTGCAATTGACCTTTGCTGAGATGACACGGGAGTTGAAAGGGTCAATTAGCCATAGAGGCAAGGCTTTTACAGCTTTACTTCCGCAGCTAGAGAAAATTAAGAGTTAGGAATTGGGAGTTTGGATTTATGAATTTTGCTAAATCTTCACTGATTTAGTCTTGACTCACAAATCATAACTCTTAACTCATAACTCTTAACTCATAACTCTTAACTCATAACTTTTTTAAACTGCTTCTGTGTTCTTTTCGCCGGTGCGAATCCGAATCACTTGCTCAACAGGCGAGATGAAAATTTTACCATCGCCGATTTCACCAGTGCGGGCAGCAGCAATAATTTTGTCTACTACCATATCAACTTGATTGTCATCAACGACGATTTCCACTTTGAGTTTCTGTAGAAACTCAACGGTATACTCAGAACCGCGATACCGTTCAGTTTGACCTTTCTGCCGTCCGAATCCCCGAACTTCAGAAACAGTCATGCCGACAATACCAGCGTTAACCAAGGCAATTTTCACCTCATCTAGTTTAAATGGGCGGATAATAGCTTCTACTTTTTTCATCTTTTTGACTCCTGATTTCTACTAGCTTCGTTTATATATCTAACCAGATTCGCTGTCGGAAGCTGTAACTAGCAGTGCTTTTCCTAAAACATATGTAATAATTACCACTTTTTAAAGTGTAGATGCTTTACCTGACGGTTTGGGACATGAAAAGCGGCAAGGATTTATTAATTGGATAATCTTTAAGGCTCTAACATAAAGAAGTTGCTGTCAATTTAGCATTTTATGTAGCTTTTATAACCTAAAAATAAATAAATTCCGCCATGTAGCAGATATGCTGAGATATTTTAGAGAGTGATTGCAGAGGAATCGCTTGATAGCTCGAAAGCTTGGTGTTGCTAAATGTGGGAGTATCAACTAACGTTTCTGATGTTCAAACAAGGGACGCACAACGAAATATCCAGCACTAAAGGCAGTAAGCATGATTAACAATATGGTGATAATTAACCACCAGCCATTGAGTCCTTTGGCATCTGGCTCAGTAGTAGAATAATAACTTACTTGTTGCTCTTCTATAAAAACTGGTTCTGGTATCGGGAAATTCATTTCCATTACAGGTGTAGAGAAGTTTTGGCGGCGGCTTTTTTCGGGTGGCGTTTTGGGGTTAACAAGTGGATGCGAACGAGAAACCTGCTGGTGTGGACGTGCTTGTGTTACTTGCTGTTTAGGGGCATTTTTAACGTCACTAGAAGCTTGGGGGGCTTGGTGATAACTAGGCGTAGTCTGGGAATCCACAAACTTTTGCAAATGAGAAAAAGACTCAACGACTTTAATAATTTCTTGGCGTAGTAGTTCATTTTCTTGCGCTAATTGCTGATTTTTAGTGGTAAGTGCATGTAGCTTCGCCTGTGCTGCTTGCAACTCTGTTGACAATTCCCTGTATACAGACAGTGGTACAGAGGGAGGGTAGGCTTGAGTAGTGGGTGTTGGCGAATTCCTGTGAACAGAACCTATGGTTGTTCGCATCGGGGGCTTGGTATTAAAAATCAAGGTAAGTAAGTCGTACAGAGATGCTAACAGAGATAGCCAGCCCTGAAACTATGCCCAAGAATAATAGAAAAATGCCGAAAGGGCAAAGATTTCTTATTGGGGCATTGGAAATTGGGCATTGAGCATTGATTATTAAATATTTTCCTCTTCTCCCCTGCCTCCCCTGCCCCTGCTCCAATCCTCTTGATAACTGACCACGAGGTTAATTTCGTAACAATGGGAAGAAATGTCCTACAGGACCTTGCCCTTCGCCAATATCTAGGGCGTAAGTGAGTGCAGTAGTGACATACTCTTTTGCCTGTTGCACTGAGTGCCACAAGTCTTTTCCCTTGGCCAGATTAGCAGCGATCGCAGCTGATAGTGTACAACCTGTACCGTGGGTATTTTTTGTCTCTACTTGCTGGCAAGTCAAAACTTCCAACTTGTCCCCATCAAACCAGATATCAACGCCACGTAAATCTCCCTGCATACCTCCGCCCTTGACTAAAACAGCCTTTGTCCGTAAAGTCTTGTGAATAATTTCAGCAGCAGCTTGCATATCCTCCAAGGAATTAATTTGTAAACCGCTCAAAATTTGGGCTTCGTAGCGATTCGGCGTGATCACAACCGCCTTGGGAATAAGAGCATGGCATAGAGTCTTCACAGCATCATCATCAATCAATTGTGCCCCTGTACGTGACACCATTACTGGATCAACTACTAGATTATCAATTTGTAAAGCTTCTATCTGCTGGGCAACAGCAAAGATAATTTCTTGATTAAGCAACATTCCCGTTTTGGCAGCTTGTATGCCAATATCCTCAACTACTGCCTGAATTTGAGCCACAACAGCCTCTGTTGACATGGCATCAACCCTCATCACTCCTAAAGTGTTTTGTGCCGTGACACAGGTTATAGCACTAGTACCGTGGACACAGTGAAAAGCAAAGGTACGTAAATCAGCTTGAATTCCTGCACCGCCACCGCTATCGGAACCAGCAATGGTTAAAGCAACAGGTATTCTGGAGTTTATTTCAGTGTTCATAATTATAAAGATTAAGTAAGTTAGCGCAATCAAACTAAACTATCTCAAAGTATTGATTAACTAGGCTAACACCCCCTTCCCTTCTACTTTCTGTCTCCTGAAGGCACGTTTGGCGTAAGCGTAGCCTCTGGTAAAGAAGGCATGGCTGACAAAAAATGTTTAGAGAAAGTTCATCAAATTCTTGCACAAAGCACTCTCTTTGCCATATCACTCTAGAAATTAACAGGATTCCAGCACCATACTTCCATATCTTTTCCAATTTTTCTGTAAAAAAAATAACCAAATTCAGGGCATTTACTGATATCAAGCGCTCTTTGTAAAGGTTACTTTTAATTCAGTTCACAAAGCCCAGTTACACCGATTACAACAGGTTCGACTAAATTGTTACATTAGCTTCCTTAATTTAAAGGGTAAACCTACTAAGTTCCAAGTATTCAACTCCAGTTTTGGTAATCAGATAATGTCTAACAACAAACGCAGAGAAGACAGGAAATGTCTCCGGTTTTGCGCTGCCTTGTTTTTGTGCAACTCGTCCGATCATCCTCAACAAAACCCTAACGATTGACGATATCGACATCCCTGGTTTAACTCTCAACAGTTGATACAAACAAAGTTTTCAATTTTACAACAAAGTTTCTACAAACGACGCAATTTTAAATCGCGATCGCCACCAGAAAGGGCGGGTACGCCATCGCACAACTGCGATTGTCCTGAAAAGTCCAGATAAATGACCCATTCAAATAATTACTTAGCAACATAGTTTATTGCTGAGAACGTACTACCAATTCACCTTACAAACATTAGGAGTTAATCTCATGGCTGGCAAAACATACTACGTTTCTGGAACAGGCAATGATAAAAATGACGGCTTGAACGAGGGAGCCGCATTTCGCACCCTCCAAAAAGCCGCAGACTTGGTGCAAGCAGGTGATACCGTTTATGTTATGAATGGTACTTACACAAATATTTACCCTAATATCCTGAGTCTTTCAAATAAGCATGGTAGCGCTAATGCACCGATCACATTTACTGCTTATCCTGGACACAAACCTGTTTTAGAAGCACGCACAAACAATTGGAATGCCATCTCAATTACAGGCTCTTCTTATGTAGTCATTGAAGGGCTGACGCTGGTGGGAGCGCGAGATGAAATTACATTAGAATATGCGCTCCAGCAAAAAGATAATTTGAGTAACCCAGCAACATCTGGAAATGGTATTAACGTTACATATATCAATGGCGCTCAAAAGCAACGTTCACATCACATCACAATTAGCAATAACAACGTTTCTAAGTTTCCAGGAAACGGGATTGGAACAGAAGAAGTAGACTACATTACAGTAAAAAACAATATCGTTTCTGGAAATGCTTGGTACTCACCTTATGGAAACCAAGGGATTACAATGCTTCACCTTTGGAATTCCGATCAAAACGTAACAGATTACAAAGTAGTTATTGAAGGTAACACCTCTTTTGATAATAAACAATTAGTTCCTTGGGTTCAAGCGGGAAAAGTAACAGAGGGTCATGGAATAATGCTTGACACTGCTTCTGTTGAAAATGTTGCATACCAGGGCAAAGCCTTAATCAGTAATAACGTAGTTTACAACAATGGTGGTGCAGGTATTCAGATTTTCAAAGGAGAAAACCCTGTAGACATTGTGAATAATACAACTTACCAAAATTCACAAGAACTCTCAGTCGGAGAAATTTTCCTTAACAGCGCTGACAATGTTCGGGTTATTAACAATATTATGTATGCAAAGTCTGGAGAGTCTGCCAGTTCTATTGTTAATTCTAGTAATTATTCATTTGACAACAACCTTGCTTACAACGGAGTTCTTAAAGGTGCAGGATCAGGAAATGTATTAAACAAAGACCCATTGTTTGTTAATCCAGCGAATCGTGACTTTAGGCTACTACCTGGAAGTCCTGCAATCGATGCTGGTTCTAATGCCTTCAATAGCATCACTAAAAATATTCCTTTAGATGGCAATGGTGACGGCAGTGTATTGATTGACATTGGCGCATACGAAGCCCCAACCAGTAAAACTCCTAGCCCCGAAATTGAAGTTCTTGATGGCACAGTTGACATTGCAGATAACAGCACTACCCCCATTAACTTTGGCGTTACTGTTGCTGGTAGCACCCTGACCAAAACTTTTACTATTAAGAACACAGGTATAGCTGCACTCAACCTAACTAATCTCAAACTCCCTGACGGCTTTAGTTTAGTAGGAACTCTTCCAGCTACTGTGGCTGCCAAGACTTCGGCGAATATAACGGTGGCACTAAATACGACCACTGCCGCAACCTACACTGGCAACTTCAGTTTAACCAACAACGATAGTAACGAAAGCCCCTTTGACTTTGTTATTAGTGGTAAAGTTAATGCTCCCGAAATTGAAGTTTTCAATGGTACAGTTGGCGACATTGTAGATGGCACCACTACTCCCTTTGACTTTGGCGATGTCGCTTTCGGCAGCACCGTAATGAGAACTTTCATCGTCAAGAACAAGGGTACAGCTCCGCTCAACCTGAGTAATCTTGAACTCCCCGATGGCTTTAGTTTGGTAGGAACTCTTCCTGCTACCTTGGCTGTCAACGTTTGGGCGTCTCTAATTGTGGCACTCGATACGAAAAGACCCGGAACATACGGTGGCAGTTTCAATTTGATCAACAACGATACTGACGAAAGCCCCTTTGACTTTGCTATCAAAGGCACAGTTCAGCCCGCTCCTGCCCCCGAAATTCAAGTTCTCAACGGTACAGTTGACATTGCAGATGGCAGCACTACTCCCATTGACTTTGGCAACGTCGCTTTCGGCAGCACCGCTACCAAAACTTTCACCATCAAGAACATCGGTACAGCTACGCTCAACCTAGGTAATCTTACACTTCCCAACGGCTTTAGTTTGGTAGGAACTCGTCCATATAGCTTGGCTGCCAAGGGTTCAACCAATATAACAGTGGCACTCAATACAAATATACCTACACCTGGAACATACGGTGGCAGTTTCAGTTTGACCAACAACGATAGTGACGAAAGCCCTTTTAACTTTGCCATCAAAGGCACAGTTAAACCCGCTCTTGCTACTGAAACTTATCTTCTCAATGGTACTGATAATTCTGAGTACTTAAAAGGCCATGCCCCAGCCAATAAGATTTATGGGTTTGGCGGTAACGACAACATTGTAGGTAATGTAGGAAATGACCAACTTTTCGGAGGCGACGCAAACGATACTCTCTGGGGCAATGATGGTAATGATCGGCTGTATGGCGATAGCGGCAATGACAGACTTTCGGGTGATAACGCTAACGATACGTTATTTGGTGGTATCGGCGATGACCAACTATTGGCGGGCGCAGGCGATGACTGGCTTTATGGGGGCACTGGTACAGATGTACTTACAGGGGGTTATAACGCTGACACCTTTGTACTGGCTTCTGGTCAGGGCACAGACACCATTACTGATTTTCAAATGGGTGCAGACAAGATCGCTTTATCAGGTGGTTTGCTGTTTGGTCAATTGCTGATACAGCAACAAGGAACTCAAGCCTTCATTATGGATAGTTCTGACAATCAGGTGTTGGCGAAGTTGGATAATATCACTGCAAGTACACTTTCGGCTCAACCTTCCTCTTTTATCACTATTTAGTTGTGTCTTTTGAAAATCAAGTCTCTGCGGAGCAGGTGTAGGAGAATAACTAAACAAAGAAGATTTAGTATTTAGCAACTAAATTCTTTGCTGCGGTTTCCTATACCTTATCCTTGTTAAGGGTTGTGTTTAAAACCTGCCATTAGTCTGGCAAAGGCGCAAAAAAGGATAATATTTTGCAACACCAAAAAATATAGTTTACCGCTAGTGTTGCTTAACTCCACTATCCGATGCTGTTATTAATACTTTAACTGGCTTTAACTGGTTCGACCATAGTACAGCTAATGTGCGGATTACATCTTTTACTTTTCAGTATCCTCAAATGAAGATTACTTAAATTTTTGATACAACTACTGATTCCCTTGCGATCGCACACTTTCTAGCGCCCCCTGCAAAAACTTACCCCATTCTGCTGCCAAAGGGATTTCTGTAAACGGAACTAGCACTGAACCACTAGATTCGGAAAATAAAAATTCCAACTCTATAGAACGACCTTTCTCCGGTAAATTCTCTAACTCTACTTTTTTATCATCTACTAAAAGATATATTTCTCTGACATCAAGCAAAGAAAATGTTTCTAGTTTAACAGGCCCTTTAGGCGTTGGTTTTCCCCAAGTTAGATTGTTGCCTTTTTGACCCAACACTGCATAAATATCGTACTTAGCCCGTTCAAATTGCTCTGCCCAAGCGCGATAGGCTTCAACTTTTTGATACTCCTTCGAGCCTTGCCAAGCCAACCAAAAAAACATTACTAATAGGGGCAACCATAAAAGACCACGTTCCATCGTTTAAAAAAGTCCTGAGTGAAACTTGTAACTAAAAGTGCAAAATCCACCACTAAAGGATGGAGATAAGTTATGGTAGTGAGCAAACTGGCAAAAAGCGGTGATGAGTTAATATGAGAAAACTTATATTATTGTGCTTGTTTGTCATTGGGCTGGGATCTGCCATATTTGGTTTCCTGAATTTTCAGGCGTTGGCAGCCAAAGGAGAGTTTGAGACGATTTTGCTTGATTTTCGGGAAGATATTCCATTATCAGTGGTGGAACAGAATCTGCAAGCGATCGCCAAACAATATAACGTTACACCCCAATTAGACAACAAGTTTTCCAAAAAAGATAATGTTTATATTATCAAGGGCGATCGTCAACGGCTCCAAGAACTGAAAAAATCTCAGTTTGCCCAAGCTACAGAATTCATTGAACCAAACTATATCTACAGCAGAATTCCACAACCAGGTGAAGCCGCTTGGTTAGGAGAATTTTTGCGACCCCAAGAAGATGAAGAAGCAAGTCCCTCATTAATTGGCCCTAATGACCAATATTACAGCAAGCAGTGGAACTTGCATAAAATCGGTATTGAAGGCGCATGGAGTCAAACCAAAGGTAGCGGCGTCACAGTTGCAGTGATTGACACCGGTATTACCAAGGTACGGGATTTGTATGAGACAAAATTCGTCAAAGGCTATGATTTTGTTAACGACCGAGAAGAAGCCAAAGACGATAATGGCCACGGTACCCATGTTGCCGGAACTATTGCTCAAGCCACAAATAACAAATATGGGGTCGCTGGAATTGCTTACGAAGCCAGTCTGATGCCACTGAAGGTTCTCAGTTCCTATGGTGGCGGTACTGTTGCCGATATTGCCGAAGCCATTAAATTTGCTGCTGATAAAGGCGCAGATGTAATTAATATGAGCTTAGGCGGTGGCGGTGAAAGCAAGTTGATGAAAGAAGCGATCGAGTATGCCCATAGAAAAGGTGTAGTTATCATTGCCGCAGCAGGAAATGAAAACGCCAATGGGGCAAGCTATCCAGCCCGCTATCCCTACGTCATCGGCGTTTCGGCAACTGGCGCAGATGGTGAAAGAGCGCCTTATTCTAACTTTGGTGCTGGGGTAGATATTTCTGCTCCTGGTGGTAGTGAAGCTGGTAAGATTCTCCAAGAAACTATCGACGAAAAGGGCGAAGGCGTATTTCTGGGCTTCCAGGGTACAAGCATGGCTGCTCCTCACGTTGCTGGTGTTGCCGCATTAATCAAGGCTGCTGGTGTTAAAGAACCAGATGAAGTGTTAAAAGTTCTCAAGCAGTCGGCGCGAGTTATCCAGGATGATGGTTTGAACTATTATGGCGCTGGGCAACTCAATGCAGAAGCAGCAGTCAAACTAGCCTTTGGCGGACAAATCAGTTTCCCAGATTTCTTTCGATGGTTACGGGATAACGGCTATCTTAACCCCGGCTTTTGGATAGATGGTGGCGCGGTAGCATTGTTACCCAAGATTTTAATGGTAGTTGGTTCCTATCTGCTGGCTTGGTTTTTAAGAGTTTACTTCCCCTTCACTTGGAGTTGGTCTTTATCTAGTGGACTAATCGCTGGCAGTTCCGGTTTATTCTTTCTCAAAGGAATCTATATTTTTGATCTTCCCCAATGGCCTTTCCGGGTTTTGGGTAGTTCAATTCCCGAACTAGGCAATACCCTCCAGGGAACCGATGCGTTGAATCCTCTATTTGCTAGCGTACTGATTCCCATTGTGTTAATGGCATTGCTGCTGGGACATCCTAGTTGGAAATGGTTTGCCATTGGTTCAACCTTAGGTGTCGCAGCGTGCTTAACAGTAAGTGCATTTTACGACCCAGCAGTTTGGGGTTTGGGAAGTGCTAACATAGCACGCCTCTTCCTCATCGCCAATGCCCTAGTTTGTTATGGGCTTGCTCGTTTAGCATTGAAGAACGAAGAAAAAACAGCATAATACCGCAAGGCAGAAGTCAAAAGTCAAAAGTTTTGTATATCAAAGCTTTTGCAAGTTTTAAAATGGTAGCTTGATTTCCGTCGTGCTGTAATAAATGGGCATGGGGCATGGGGCATTGGTCAATAATTAAAAGTTATTCTTCCCCTGCTTCCCCTGTTCCCTCTGCTCCCTCTACTCCCCCTGCTCCCTCATCCCCCACTCAGCACTATTTATGAGCATTACACTTACAGGAACAATCCAACGCCGCGATATTGGTACAGGCGCATGGGCGTTAGTTACAGAAGAGGGCGTTACTTACGAAATCCTCAGAGGGGCTGACAAAGGCTTACTCAAAGCCGGACAAAAAGCAAAAGTTAAAGGGCAGGTGCGTGAAGATATCATGACAACTGCCATGATTGGCCCTGTCCTGGAGGTTAAATCTTTTGACGTAATTAGTTCTGATTAGCAGTGGAATTCAGAACCTCTTGAAGACGGCTTCTGAACTCCCCTTTGGGATGACCTCCTTTTACCTCACCCACAATTTGAAATTCCCCCTCTGGAGAATTGCAGATGATGTAAGTAGGCCATCCCATTTCTGATTTATCGGGATATTGAGTTAATAAAATCTTGCGATACTTGCGGTAAGCAGCCGTATCCTGCATTTTTACATCGATAAATTCTAAACCCAGTTCTTCTGCCACCTTTTTGTCATAAAAAGACATTTTGTGGCAAATGCCGCACTCTTCTGAAGAGAACTTAATTACAGCTAAACTCATGGGTTGACGACTCTTTGATTCTAGGCAAAGTTTTTTAGCATAATGCCATGAAATATTAACATACAGTTGGTCATTCGTGTCAAATTAAGTCTGAAACCTTGATCTAGTAGGTTTTTCTCCTTCTCTGTTTCTAGCAGTGAAGCGATTTTTTGGGAGGCTGAGGCTCTTAACGAGAAATACTATCTAGTTGGCGAGTAAGCTCTGATATGAACTTGAGAGCATGATTGCTGGCAAGATAATTAAAATGTAGAAAAAAAATTAAGAATATGATTAAATATCATAGCGATCATTTTGGTGTGGCATCTCTAGCTCATAATAAAAAGAAAGCAATTCAGGGATGGCGTGATCAAGTTATGCTGTATCCTGGCAATAGAAAGATACTCAAGGTCTAGCAGCAGTAGCAACAAGAAGAATGCTGCACTCCAGTTATGTGGGTAGCAAATTCTAGGGTGGGCGATGTGTAAAGACAAGTTCTACGTGTCTAGTAGACAAAAAAACCCCCCAGTGAGTGTTAGCCAACTAGGGGAGTTAGTTATCAGGGTGCATCTACCAATTAAATGTTCTTAGGTTAAACACCATACTCCGGATAAATTTGAACAAAGGTCAGTTATTTTTTAAAATAAAAAAACCCCAGTTGGTGTTAACCTAACTAGGGGAGTGAGTTATCAGGGTGCATCTACCAGTTATCTTTTCTAGGGGCAGCCAGTATCTTCCGGAGAAAATCATCAGAATCAGGGTTGATGGGAATTGCAAATAAAAAAACCCCCAGTGGGTTTTAGCCAACTAGGGGAGTGAGTTATCAGGGTGCATCTACCAATAATCTCTTCTAAAATAAATGGCTAGCTACCGGATAAATTAACAGAGATTGAATTTGTTACTGTTTGTTTATCACAGAAAAACCTCAGAGGGGTTAGTTATCAGGACAGGATTGCCAATTAAATTACTGGTGCGCTGCCTTAAATAATGGGTGTTTCAGGGATTATTGTTGTAGGACTTACGCATAAGAGATTTGCCAATCCTCTTAAAGAGGGTTTTTAGATTTCCCTTTTCAGGGTAGCCAGTGACTTGCTGTTAGTGTTAGCGATGTAAAAGCGTCTACTGTCCTTTAGGCGAGTAACACCCAACTTGTTTTGCTCCCCTAAGGTAGGAACTACCATTAGCGTAGTGCGAAGGAGTAATCAACCGTCAAGGGTTCCCGGACTCTTAAAGCTGGCTAGCAAGAGCCTCTTTGAACAAAAGAAGCAACTGGCGTAGGCTTTTAGATATAGGTTTCAGGCTTTGAGTGTGTAAGTTTTGTGCTTGTTAAGTAATAAAAAACCCCCCAGCGGGCGTTAGCCAACCAGGGGAGCTAGTTATCAGGGTGCATCTACCAATTAATTGTTCTAGATTTAACCACCATGCTCCGGATAAATTTCTGAGAAAATTGATTATTTTCTTGTGTCAAAAAAACAAGAGTGGATATTCTCTGAATTAGGGGAGTTAAAAATCAAGGGAGATATCATCTACTAATCAAGTATTCTAGGGTTAAGCACTATTTTCTGGTAGAGAATATCTGCGTCATAAGTTGCTGTTGTTTGCCAAAATAAAAAAACCCCCAGTGGGTGTTAGCCAGCTAGGGGAGTTGAAGATCAAGGTGCATCTACCAATTAAGTGTTCTAGTCCCAAGTAATCCGATCCGGATAAAGTTGTAAAGGCAGAATAAGCAAAAGAACTAGAATCAGAAACATTCAGGGGTGGGATGCATCTAAGCTATCAGAGGGAGCGAAAAATCGACTTGAAACTTTCGCGTTTCAAACCAGATTTAGGAGGCAAACAGGAGAAACTGTGACCCAGGAATTCCACATTTCGGTAACTCCTGTAGGACAAAATGACTACTTGGTGCGGACGGAACAAGTCGCGCCTGGGGTACCTTTGGCAGAAGAATTAGTGACTTGGCCTGTAGCTGATTGGTTGATGGCTGCTGGGCATTTGATGAATGATCCGTTGAAGTCGGTGTTGCAAGGAGATCCATTCGCTTCTGGTGGGCATGAAAGCGATATCGCCAGAAACTCTGTGAATTTAGTGGCTTTAGGTCAACAATTTTATAACGCTCTATTTCAAGGTACTCTCAGAGATAGTTGGATTACTGCTCAAGGTATTGCCCAGAACCATCAACAAGTACTACGCTTGCGCTTGGGGCTAAAAGACACTAGGTTAGCTCGTCTGCCTTGGGAAGTGATGCACGCAGGCGATCGCCCTCTGGCTACTGGGCCTTATGTCGCTTTTTCTCGCTTCCAAAGTGGAATTTTGGGGGCTTCCCCTTTGCGACAAAATATGCCCACACTACTACAACAAGGTGGTGTGAAAGTATTGATGGTAATTGCTTCCCCCTCAGATCAAGTCCGCCTTGACTTACAGAAACAGGAAGCTATCAAACTGCAAGCAGAACTTCACCGCATACCACGGCTTGCTGAAGGTAGCAATCGTTTCCCACAAATTGAACTCACTGTATTAGACCAACCAGGGCGGGAAGAACTGACACAAGCCCTAGAACAAGGCAGATACCACGTTCTCCACTATTCTGGTCATAGTAACTTAGGTTCCAATGGCGGAGAAATTTATCTTGCTAGTCGCAGAACTGGCTTAACAGAAATATTGACCGGGGATGATCTGGCTGGTTTGCTCGTCAACAATAATATCCAAATGGCAGTGTTTAACTCCTGCTTGGGGGCGTACACAGCTGCGTCCGATCCCTCTGGAGATACTGGCGAACGAAACTTGGCAGAAAGTCTGGTGAAGCGCGGAATTAGAAGCGTTTTGGCGATGTCAGAACGGATTCCTGATGAAGTGGCACTGACGCTCACACAATTGTTTTACCGCAACTTGAGTCAGGGATATCCAGTAGATTTGTGCGTCAGTCGGGTGCGCCAAGGATTAATTTCTGCCTATGGTTCTCACCAGATGTACTGGGCATTACCGATTTTGTATCTCCAGCCAGAATTTGACGGTTTTCTGAGCCAGGAAACTGAGTTATCCGAAAGTGCGGAGTCGTCCAAGCAGTATAACTCGCCTTTAGGGGCAGCTTCGGCGATGTACTCTGCTATGGCAGATGATTCCGATATACCTTTAGGGATGGAGGAAATGATCCCTTCTGGTTTGGCACGTGATTCTGGGTTGGATTGGCTAGGTGAAGATACTTGGGGCGATCTTGTTGATGAAATTGAGTATGATGACCCAAGCTATGCAGAAGATTCTGCTATAGTTTCGGATTTGTTTCGTCAACTAGATAACCAAAAAGCTCCAATTGAACTGGATCAAGAAATTTCCGAAAATAGTCTTGAGCAAAGGCAGGCTTCGGAGGAAATGACTTCTTTGCAAGAGGGAGGAGATTTGTGGGGAGAACCCCCAGCACCACCATCTCCAACTCCTGGGAACTTGGAAGGAAATCGGCAAAATTCTGCTGATTTTTTGCGTAGGCGTAGCCCACCGCAGGCATCGCAACCAGCCCCATCTGGAACTCGTACCCGTCGCCGCAAGCTGTGGCCAATTGTGGGTATTGTGGGTTTCAGTGCGTTAGCAGCTGCGATCGCTTTAAATTGGTGGTGGCAAAATCGATCCCAGCAAGTAACTCTGCCTGATATACCAGGAATTCCTACCCAGTCTCTACCCATCAAGCAGCAAAATATCGACTTAGAAATAGCAGAAACTGGAATTGTCACGGCTACAGCCACGGAAAAATTGAACCAGGGCGACTTGCGAGGTGGGTTATTGGCTGTAGACGAACTACTCAATCGTGGCGCACTCACTGCGGCTGAAGCTGCCCTTAAACTGATTCCAAGTAAACAAGCTGACAGTCCATCTGTCAACTTTTACAAGGGACGATTAGCGTGGCAGTCTATCCAAGGTGGAAACAATAACTATAGCGTTGATGATGCCCGCCGTTACTGGGAAACTGCTGCAAAAGATAACCCAGAATCGCTTTTGTATAATAACGCTTTGGGATTTGCCTACTACACTGAAGGCAATCTGAATCGAGCTAATGACTCTTGGTTCAAGGCTTTGAATTTAGCTCTCAAAGAGCAGAACTCAGACTTTAGCGCCGCAACGTCTACAAATACGTCAGTCCCTCAAGATGCTTTAACTTCTTATGCTGGTTTAGCTCTGGGACTATATAGATCTGCACTTACTCAATCTAGTGGTAAGCAGACACAATATCTGAATGAAGCGATCAAGCTGCGGCAAATGGTTCTCAAGTCTGATCCGGTCAATTTCCAGGTAGACCAATTAGCTAAAAATTGGCTGTGGACAGAGAAGGCGATTGAAGATTGGCGATCGCTCCTTCAGGAAAAAGAGTGAATAAAAGTAATATGTTGTGGTGGTGCGATCGCTTGTGACTCTGAATGAAAACAGAAATTTACCATTCAAGTTTTTAGTAAAACAAGCCAGTATTTAGGCGGTGAATTTTCCTTTTCAGTCTGATTAAATCAACATATTTTCAACCATCTATGAAGCCCTTGGCGGCGGCTATGACAATGCTAACAGCAGGATGATCAACTGCTTTTTCCAGACCTTCCGATCCTGCTTCTTTCAGGTAAACCTCTGTTATCAGCAAGGTTTGTTGGTAAAGTTTCTTTCAAATTGGTAAACTGCCCCCGTAACTGGGGTTCATTAATTTCCCTGTGGCGGTTTTGCTCCTCATTTTTGATGATTAGCAGTGGACTGTTATCGCTCAACAGTTCCACCACATTCAGCCAGTAATAAAAATCAGTGTCTTCCTTTAGAGGGAACGCCTAGTGAGGAAAAACTGGTGAGTAGCATGGTAAATCTCTTGCCCCCCAAAGTCCCAAATGTTGACTCTAAATTCTCGCCCATTTTGCATTGGGAAACCCCACTGGATTACCTCAATTACCTTCGTAGAGTCTTCGTCTCGGAGTTGATAATTTGGTCTTCAATTTTCTTCGCCAGTGTTGTCTTTCCTGCTCCTCCTTCGCCAACTATTAGTAACTTTGCCTCATAGAGATAATCTGTGCCTTCTGTTTCTAGTTGCCGGAAATAATCTTTAATCGCCTTAATGCCTTGTGCAACAAATTCTAGCGGTGGCTTTTCGATGGGGTTGCCCCTTAAATCCAGCTAGTGAGTTGTTGCAGGCGGGCGATGGCTTCTGGCAGTGTCGTTAATTGGTTGTGTCTTTGATGGTTCTTTTACTTGTTTAGCTCTTGTTTATGTGACTTCTCCAACCCGAAAAATCTGTTCAGCAGTTAAATCCAAATCTGGGAATGCTAGCGACTGAATGCGTTCCCCGCAGGGGTTGCCGCAGGCATCGCTTCCCCGAAATTGCCTAACTTGATACTCGCCTTCAATTAATTGGTAAATCGAGATAGTTGGTTGTTTAGGATTGCCAATAAACCGCCTACCACCTAAACCTAGATAGTCTACAATCCAATATTCAGGTATTCCAACCTCCTCGTATTTACCTGCTTTGGTAAAATAGTCGTCTCGCCAGTTGGTACTTACCACTTCTATTACTAAAGGAATTGATGCCGCTTCGCTGACAGTAGATTCTTTTTTCCACAGAGGTTCATTTACTAAATTAGAGTTATTCAACAACATTACATCTGGTGAGTAAGCTGCTTCGCTCTGATTCGGTTTAATGAATGCTGTTTTGGGGATGAAATAAGGTAGTTTTAAACGTTTGTATTCTGTAACTATTTCCCCAACTAAAAATCCAACAATCTGTTCATATTCACCTGTGGGAGGAGCCATTTCAATAATTACTCCGTCATGCAGTTCATAGCGTCGTTGTGAGTTTTCTGGATAACAAGCGATAAACTCATCAAATGTTACTAGTTTGCGTAAGGTTTGAGTCATACTTTCTTCTTGCTTGAAAGTCAGATAAAAATTTAAACATTGCTGAGAGCTTGTCTATCAACAACAATGACATCTGGTTCATAACCTGAATCAGTATTAACTGACTTGATGACGCATTCTTTAGGGATAAAACAAGGGATAGACAACCGCGTGATTTCAATAAACAAAGAACCATTTATAAACCCAGCTATCTCTGAGTGCTTCCCTCTTGGCTTAGGTATTTCAACAATTACCCCATCATGTAGTTCATAACGCCTGTCTGAATCGGGATACCAGGCGATAAATTCATCAAATGTTACTTGTTTGGTTAAGGCTTGAGTCATGCTTTGCCCTTTTGCTTGATGTCAAATTTGACCCCTCTCCAAACCTCTCCCCGACACGGGGAGAGGCTTAATCAGCGAACTTAGGTTAAACTTTCGCCGCCGCAGCAGCAGGTAAACTCACTTTCAAGCGCTTAAACATCGCTTCTCTTGCTTGTGCAGCGAGGCTATCATCAAAAGGTTTTAAGGTAATTTCCTGCTGATATTTTAGTCGCAGCGCTGTTTGAATTAACCAATCGGCGACAAAGGGATTTTTTGGTAATAAAGGGCCGTGAGAATAAGTAGCGATCGCATTCTGATAAAATGCTCCTTCTGTCCCATCTTCACCATTATTTCCCAACCCGTACACCACGCGCCCCAATGCTTCCACTTTCCCCAGTTTGGTACGTCCGCCGTGATTTTCAAAGCCTACCAAATATGGTGTGTTACCCGTCATCTCTTTTAAATCTTGGGCTAGGCGTGAAGCTGTCACTTCAATTACCAAGTTACCAATACAGCGCTTAGTATTTTCACCAGGATGCACGGAAACTAAATCGAGTATTCCCAAACCATCAATCCGTTGTCCCAAACCGGGTTCATAATAATGTCCGAGTAATTGGGGGGAACCACAAGTAAAGACTCCCGGTGTTCCATTTTCAATTTTCTCGCGCATCGCGTCAGCTTTTGCACCTTGCAAATCACGCATGACAATTTCTTGCTGACGGTCTTGTGCGCCACCACCAACGATTACATCTACAGTTTTAATATCTGCGGCTGTAGCATTTTGATCTAGGGGTAAAACTTTAACATCGTATCCCCGCCACTGGGCGCGACGTTCTATAGTAATTACATTACCGCGATCGCCATAAGTACTCATCAGCGTCGGATAAAGCCAACCTATTGTTAATTCCAAATTTTGAGAACTCATAAATTTAGGGACTGGGGACTGGGGGAGAATCACAAATGACAAATGACAAATTTAAAGAATTTTACGACCAGTCAGAACTTCTCGCACTTCTAACATGGCTGAGTAGGTGGGCAGAATGTGCAGAGTTTCATTCTCTGGTGTATGCTCTAATGCAGTAGCGATCGCTTGTCGCAAATCTTCTTCTACAATTAAATTTAAGTTACTTTCAGGGGACTTTTGGCTGTAACGTAGACGTAGTGCCATATCGTAGACCCGATCGCCACTCACTACTAGAGTCCCGCCACGTTCGACTAATTTCTCGGTATCTACGTCCCAAATCCAGGATACATCAGTGCCATCGGGCGTGCGATCGTTCAATACCAGCAGTGTGGTTTTATCTGTGCTTTGAGTAACTACGCGAATGGTTTCGTTCGTTCCTACAGGATTTTTTGATAACAATATTCGCACGCGTTTACCGTTAATCACTAAATCTTCCGCACGACCAAAGGCAGCTTGAAAGGTATTAATAGTATCTCTGATTGTTACTTCATCAACTCCCAATTCAATAGCGGCAGTAGCAGCAGCTAAAGTATTATATTTGTTGTACAAACCAACTAGAATTTGCGACCATTCACTACTTTCTAGAGTCGGTTTACTTTTACTAAAACCACACTGGGGACAAGTAAAATCTCCCAAATGAGACAAATAAACACCCTTGTAATCTAGAGAATGTCCACATTTGGGACAATATATAGAATCAACGGCGTGAGGAATAGCTTCTAAATAATGCTCTGGTTCATTCAGGCCAAAGAATAACACCCGTTGCGGTAACTGCTGACCGAGGTTAGATAAAGTTGGGTCATCAGCATTAGGAATTACCACTGTTTCTGCTGGTAGGGTAGAAATAACTTTTGTCCAGCGCTTACTAATTGTATCTACTTCGCCGTACCTATCAAGCTGGTCGCGGAACAAGTTTAAACAGAGAATAATTCGTGGCTGGAGTGGTGTTAATACTCTTGGGACAATATTTTCATCCACTTCCAAAATGGCGTAATCAGTATTTAGCGTACCTAGTAAGTTGGTGCTTTCTAACAGCGCTGTCATCAAGCCGTTTTCTAGATTTGCACCTGTAGAATTATGAGTTACGCGGTAGCCTTTGCGTTCTAGTATTGTGCATAACAGCAGCGCTGTAGTGGTTTTGCCGTTAGTACCAGCAATTAAAATCACCCCGTTTTTAACTTGCTGACTCAGTAATTGTAAAAGTCGTGGTTCAATGCGACGAGCAATCGAGCCTGGTAATACACTAGCAGCACCCAGACGGAGCGATCGCACTATAAACGTCACACTTTTTGCCACTGACACCGCGAAACCCAATCGCAGCCTATCTATGAATTGTATTTTGTTTCCCACATCGGTATCCTAGTCTTCTGGCAATTGCTAATTAAAAATATTTAATCGCAAATTTAATATGCGTGAGTTTAGCGAATCCTAGCTGAAAAAGCCAGCCTTGACATTACGAAAAAGGAGACAGGGAAGATGAGGGGGATGAGGAAGAATTTACTCCCCCATCTTCCCCATCTCCCTCATCTCCCCACTCCCAAGTCCCCACTCCCAACTCCCCCCTTCCGAGAGATAATCTCAGTAGGCGTTATCTTAAAAAATAGTGCGCGGGTGTAATTAGATATCCAGCCCAGTTTGCCGAATTCAGCACAAACTCACGACAAGTAATAGCTTGCAAGGTTCCTTTTGATGAATAGCACAAAGTTTCTTTTTTTACATAAACAAATTACTGGCTGGCAAAAGTGGTTGTCCAAATGCCTGTTGTTGGTTATAAGCCTTTTCATTATAAGTATGCAACCTGCATATGCTGGTCTCGATAATGATTTATATGATGGCAACATTTTTGTTGTTTATGCTGGCAATGGTTCATTGGTTCCTCCCAGACAGACACTGGCACAGGCTTTAGCAGAACATAAACCCATATTTTTGGCCTTTTATTTAGATGACAGCAGCGATTCTAAAAGATATGCCATTTCTATTTCACGGGTACAGGAATTTTATGGTCGGGTAGCAGAAATTATGCCTATTAATGTAGATGCTATCCCACTCAAACAGACCTACGACCCTACAGAACCAGGATATTACTATTCTGGGGGTGTTCCTCAAGTCGTGGTGTTTAATAAATCAGGTGAGGTAGTTTTGAATAAAAAAGGTCAAGTACCTTTTGAAGACATAGATGATCAATTTCGCAAAATCTTTGATTTGTCAGCACGCACGGAAACAGCACAGCTAAAGCGGCGAGCCTTCAATGAGTTCAGTAGTGAGTTAGCTAAGTAAGCTATGGGGTAGACCAAATTGGTCTGCCCTAATTTTTCGTGCTATCTGCTACTATATTTCTGCCGATACCAAAGCATAATATTTAAATATCTGTCTTAACAGATTAAAAAGTTAATTCATAGTCTATAGTCTGTAAAAAATGACTAATGACTAATGACCAATGACTAACTAGAGCGTATTCTGATGTCAAAGGTTTACACTGCCCAGGAGCTAATTAAAATTTTGGCAGATGAACGCCAAGCCTGCCTTAAGGGGAAACGCCTCAAATTAGAAATACCAGTCTCTGGCAATCCTGTAATTGACCAGTTTCTTATAACTGATGGGCTGCAACAGTTCACTGCCTATCAAGATTTCAAAACCGCAATTCATAATTATCAGAGGGAAAATCAAGTTTCAGGTATTATCTGGCGGGAGGTAACAGTCAAAGGTAAAAACCTGAATTATCCCGAAGTAGATAGCGAGTTAATAGCCCTCACAAGTGACTTAGAGATATTAAAAGCTGCTAAAAATTCTATCGTAGAATTTTGGTATGAAGTCTCTATGGGAATGGATTTATACTTGAGTTTCAATAATAGTAAACAATACCAAGGAATTGTCACATCCGATGTAGAAAGAATTGTTCAAAGAACAGAATGGGCAGGTTTGTGCAAATGGGAAAATTCTAGTTTTTTGGAAATGATTTTGCAGCTAGGATGGGGTAAACCAGAAGAAGCTTCTTATAAACGAGGAAGACCGCAATCGGGTAGTGAATATATTCATGCAGTCAATCCTGGTAATCGCCCCATTGGTTGAGTGAAGAGGCAGGGGGCAGGGGGCAGGGGACAGGGGGCAGGGGGCAGGGGGCAGGGGGCAGCAGGCAGGAGGCAGGGGGCAGGAGGCAGGAGGCAGGGGGCAGCAGGCAGGAGGCAAGAGGCAGGAGGGAAAAATTATATTATCTCCGCTTGATTGCTTATTAAACTCGAAGAACCCCACCCCGCCAAAGCTATGCTTTGTCTCCCCTCCCCGCTCTTCGGGAGGGGTTGGGGGTGGGGTGCAATGACTGTGGAAATCGTAACTAATTATGCGGAGATAATATCAGGTTTTAACAGAAAGTTTTCTTAAAAACTCTTTCTTTCCTCTTGAGTTCTGCCTCCTGGCTCCTTCAAAATTGATTCTGTCCGATAAGATTAACGATCGCTGAAGCTAATTCCCCTGGATCGACAGGTTTAGGTAGGTGTTTTTGAAATCCTGCTGCCATTGCTTGGTTGTAGTTGATTTCTCCAGCATAAGCAGTCAATGCGATCGCAGGAATTTGCCCGCCTTGCTCTGGCGGTAATTTTCTCACCTCGCGTAGCAACATATAGCCATCCATTAAGGGCATTCCAATATCGCTTAACAAAATATCTGGCTTTGATTGGGCTAGTATTTCCAGCGCTTCAGTTGCTGATTCAGCTAATGTTACAGTTGCGCCATATTGTTCTAGTGCAAAGCTAAAAAACTCTCGCACATCAGCTTGATCGTCTACAAGCAGGATTTGCACTCCAGCAAGTAATGTATCTTCAGTGCTGAGTTCTGCTTGAGAAGCCTCAACACTCTCAACTCGTAACTCAGAATTTTTGAGCAAAGGTAGTCTGACTGTAAAAGTAGCACCTTGTCCTTCTCCCAAACTCTCTGCCTGAACTGTACCACCGTGAAGTTCTACTAGATGACGCACAATTGCTAGTCCCAATCCTAGCCCACCAAATATCCTGGTTGTTTTGGCATCTGCTTGTCGGAAGTAATCAAATACGTAAGGCAAAAATTCCAGCATGATTCCCTTACCTGTATCAATCACCTGGATTTGAGCATCTAAGCCAACTTGCTCTAGACGCACTTCTACTCGTCCTTCTGTGGGTGTAAATTTAACGGCATTGGAGAGGAGATTCCACATCACTTGTTGTAAGCGATCGCCATCGCCCAAAACTTTGCCGATATCATTACTTAACACCGTTTTAATTTCAATGGATTTGGCTTCTGCTGCTAAACGCACTGTTTCTAGAGCAGATGCGATCGCTACTTTCAAATCCACTGCATAAAGATTTAACCTGACTTTACCTTGTAAAATCCGCGAAACATCAAGTAAATCTCCAATAAGTTGAGTTTGTAACTTGGCATTACGCTCAATTGTTTCCAATGCCCGGATTCTTGTGGCTTCGTCAAACTTGCGGGTTCTGAGTAACTTCGCCCATCCTAAAATCGGATTCAGGGGAGTTCTAAGTTCATGGGAAAGGACAGCGAGGAATTCATCTTTAATCCGGTTGGCTGTCTCGGCTTGCGCCCTGGCAGTCTTTTCGGCTTCGTAAAGTTGAGCGCGAGCGATCGCTTGACCACACTGCTGCCCCAGTGTCAACATAAATCCCCGGTCTTCTTCATTAAATATTTGTTCAGTGACAAAGCTTAATCCTAATCCCCCGATTACTTTGCCTTCTGCTATCAATGGAATGCAAGCCCAGGCATTATTCTCCGTGAGAGCCACAACATCTTCTAGGTTCGGATATCTAGCAATCATGGCTGCTAAATTTTCTACAAAAATCGGCTGCCTAGTTCTGACTGTTTCCGCTATCTGGTTAGGCGCAGTGATGGGAAAACTTGCCCAAGCATCTATGAGTGATTGTGGATAGCCAATTGCTTGCACAACTTTTAGGGTAGTACCTCCCTCAGTAAGTAAGACAACGGAACCAGCAGTGGCTTGCAAGGCGGCAATCCCTTGGTTCACTACTACATCAGCCACCTGTTGGGGAGTTAGTGCTTCCGAGAGGGCAGCAGTTATTTTTTGTAAAAGTACCGTGCGATTGACTGACCTTTCAGCTGCCTGTTTTGCCTGTTGAGTTTCTTGGTATAGTCTGGCGTTGTCGATGGCTGTCGCCGCCCGACGAGCAATATCCTCTGCTAAGGCCAGGTCTGTTTGTTTGTAATGCCGGCCTGACTCGGCTGTGAAAAAAGATATTGCCCCAAATAATTGCCCACGGGAACGAACTGGAATCACCATTAAAGAACGAATACCCAGACTTCGCAGTAATTGCAGGTGTTCCTCATCTTGAGCCATCTGTATAAGATTAGAGTCAGATAATTCGGAGTAAAAGGCAGATATTCCTAGTTTTAACTGCTGTAAAAGCTGTTTAGCTCTGGTTTTGGGTCGATAACGCCGTCGGATTTCGTCTAAAATATTTAGTTTTGTGGGATCGGCAATTGCGATCGCAATTTGTTTACTTGACCAATCTTCCTGGAAAACATCTACAATACACCAGTCAGCTAAGGTAGGAACTGCTAAATTAGCCACACTTTCTAAGGTGATTTCATAATCTAATGAGGCAGCGAGTAAGGTGCTGGCTTCGACTAAAAACTGTTGTGTGGTTTCAACTCGTTTGCGTTCGCTAATATCTTCAACAATGCCTAATGCATACTTTGGAAGTCCGTTAGCATCCCAAACTACTGATGAAGTCAGGTTTACCCAAAGAATGGAACCATCTTTGCGGATGTAGCGCTTCTCTAGGGAATAACCACTAATTTCTTTTGCTAAAACTCGCCGAGCATTTTCCCAATCAACTTCTAAGTCGTCAGGGTGGGTAATATCCTGAAAGTTCATTTGAATTAACTCTTCATGGCTGTATCCTGTAATCTCACAGAGGGCAGGATTAACCTGAATAAATCGTCCATCTAACGCTACCAGAGTAATGCCCACAGCTGCCTGGTCGAACATTGCCCGGAACCTTTCTTCGCTTTCTCGCAAAGCAACTTCTGTTTGCTTTGCTATGGTCACATCTGCCAAAATAATCCCAATTCCTACCGTTTCGCCCATTGCGTTGTTGACCGGGTAATAGTTGCCCAGCCAGTGGCCGTAACGTTCTGGTTGTTCCCTTGTCTTACCACTGATTTCTACATTCAGCAGGGGTTCTCCAGTATCCAACACGCGCTGTATGTGTAGCTCAAACTCAACCGCCATCGCTGGTAACACTTCGCCAAATTTGCGCCCTAGATGTTCTTCTATGGTCAAACCGTTAATGTCAGCAAAAACTTGATTAATTCGGATATATCGCAGTTCCTCATCCAAAAAGCATACGGCAACGGGAGCAGCTTCTAAGAGCGCATCTAGAAGAGATAGAGATTCGGCATAATGAACTAAAGTCTGGTGGCTATCTCGATAAAGTCGGGCATTTTCCACTGCTAAGGCAGCACGATGACTAATATCTGTTGCTAAAGTTAGGTCAGTGCGATCGTAGCGACGGTCTGATTCTGCGGTGACAAAGCTAATAGTGCCCAGGACTCGCCCTTGTGCGATTAACGGCACAATCATCACAGACTTTATCCCCAATTGCCGAACAAGTTCTAAGTGTTCCTGATTCTGAGTACTTGCCATTAATAGCGGGTCAGATACCTCTGAGATTAATTCGCTTTGCCCGCTTTGCAGTACTTTAGTAATTGCACTTGCACCTTTGTAATCTGGCGCATACTGCTGAAGTTTACGCGCCACCTCTGCTTTGGATGGGTCTGCATAGGCAATGGGTAAGCGGCGAATGGAATTATCTTCATTTAAAATATCAACGCTACACCAATCAGCTAGCTGGGGAACTGAGATTTTGGCGATTTGTTCTAAGGTCTCTTCATAATCTAGCGAAGTGGAGAGAAAACTACTAATTTCGGCGATATAGCGGAGTCTTTCTTCAGCCTGCTTGCGCTCTGTAATATTTACACCTGCACAGGTAATACCCTGAATGCTATTGTCTACATTCCTTAGCGGTTCAACCAGCAAATCATAATAGCGGTCTTCTCCACAAATTGTTAGATAAACCTCTTCACGGGTTGAAACACCAGTTTCTATTACCTTTAGCTTAATTGCTCTCAATTGCTCTGCTACTAAAGCTGGAAATAAGTCATCATCAGACTTACCTAACATTTCCTTAGCAGTATCTAAACCTTGAGGATTATGAATCCACTGATATCGCAAATTGCGATCCTGCTGAAAGATCACGATATCTGAACTACTTAACCCTAATCTAAATCGCTCCTCACTAACTCTCAGCTTTTGTAGATTTCCATCAGCCCGGCTTTTAGCAGTCTTTAATGCCTCACATAAGATACTAAAGAGTAACCCTTGTAATGCAAACAACCCAATTCGCACAAAATTGGGTAGGTCAAAACTCAACTCATAAGCTGGGGAAAGAAAGAAGTAATTGCTCAGTAACGCAGACAAGAAAGTTGCTAACAGCCCTGACTTCAAACCACCATACCAACCACTCACCATTACAGCGCTAAAAAACAGCAAAAAAGGAGTTCCACTCATGCTTAACCAGGGGTCTAGCATCAGCATTAGCACTGTTGTCAGTGCGACAATTAATACAACATTGCCATAATGCAGTAACTGGGAATAATGAATATGGGGCATGAAAATGTCTGAGAACAACCAATACTTATTGCAGAGGCTGTACATACCCTAAGCTAGTTTGCAAATTTTGTTAATTTATCTCCAGATAGATTTATTTTATTTTTAAAAACCTCTTTTGCTAGAGGCTAATTATTAAGTTATATAGTAAGCGAAGCTATAATTTATCATGAATATTTTATATACATAACATTGATTTGCTGATCATAAATACTAGATTCCCAGAAATGCAGTAACCCAAGTTGGTAAAAATTTTTATAGCATAAAATCTATTAATATGCTATGCACTTATTAGTTAGCTGCAATAATCAGAGCATAAATACAAAGTTTCACTTGCCAGAAGTGCTTCTGCTGCCTGGTGGCTTAGGGGTTTAGAAAATAGGTAGCCTTGGCCCAATTCGCATCCAAGTTGCTGTAACCATTGAAGTTGTTGAGGCGTTTCTATACCTTCTGCAACAACGGCTAATCCAAGTTGATTGCTTAAAGCAATAATAGTATTAACCACCTGATAATTGCGGTTTCCTTGTTGCATCTGACTAACAAAAGAGCGATCAATCTTCAAATTATCAGCAGGTAAAAGATGGAGATAATTGAGCGATGAATAACCAGTACCAAAGTCATCAATACTAATCTGAATTTTTTTAGATTTTAATTGGCTTAATAAATCAATTGTATTACTAATATTCTCAATTAGCATACTTTCAGTAATTTCTAGGGTTATACAGTCGCCTTCTAAAGTTGTTTGAGCTAGTATTTGATCGATGTCTTCGATTAAGCTGCCTTGGCGAATATCTTGAGCAGAAAGGTTAATGCTAATCTTGATCGGAAAGCGAGTAGCAAACTTTGTTTTCCAGTTTGCTAGTTGTTGACAAGCTTTGTAGAGCATCCAACGATCAATCTGCACAATTAGCCCAGTTTCTTTCGCAATAGAGACAAATTCATCCGGTAAAACTAACCCACGAGTCGGGTGCTGCCAGCGCAGCAATGCTTCAAATCCAATCAGCCGCCCTGCGCTTTGTTCGCCGTAAGCATGGTCAAGGATGTCAACAATTGGCTGATAATATATAATAAACTCTTGTCGTTCGATAGCTTTGCGAATATCGGTTTCTAGAGTTAGCCTATTTACGGCTTGAGTGTGCATTCTGACATCAAAAATTTTGTACGAATTTGCCTTTTGAGCTTTGGCTCGATACATGGCAATATCGGCATCTCGGAGTAAATCGGAGGCTTGAGAGTAGCTGTTTGTTCCTAAAACGATTCCGATGCTTGTACTGATCACTACCTCGGCATCATTAAGTATCAACGGTGTTTGAAAATCTGCAAGGATGCGCTCAGTAACTTGAATAGCTTTTTCAATATCAGGAATATCTTCCAGCAAAATTACGAATTCGTCGCCACCGATTCGAGCGACTAAATCAACGTCCCGCAGATGAGTTTTTAGCTTGTGAGCAGTATTCTTTAACAGTTCATCTCCAGCTAGGTGTCCTAGACTGTCATTGATCACTTTAAATCTGTCTAAGTCTAGAAACAAGACGGCGTAATGATAAGTTTCTAGTCGTTTAGCTCGGTTAATAGATAGTTCTAGCCGCTCTACCAAAAGTGTGCGATTTGGTAAATCCGTCAAGGGATCGTGTAAAGCGTTGTGGATAATTAACTCTTGTGCTTGTTTGCGATCGCGCAGCGCAGCTTGCCGTTCGCTCACATCTAATAAAACACCATACCAGACAATATCCCCATTTTCTCGACATTCTGGACGAGCGCTTGCCTGTACCCACTTGAGTTTGCCGGAGGGCGTAACTAATCGCCACTCGTAAGAAAATGGTTTTAAAGTTTGAGCGCTCTCCTTGACTGCTGCATAACATCCTGGACGATCATCAAGATGAATTTGTTCAAAGCAAAGAAAGGCATTTTCTAAAATTTGATCTGGCGTTAACTCTAAAAGATCCAAACACCCAAAACTGATGTAATCAAAGGCAGTAGAACCATCAGAATGCTGAACAAAGCTGTAAATCATGCCAGGTATATTAGACGCTAATGTTCGTAGCAGCTTTTGAGCTTGTTTGCGTTCCGCCCGCACCTGTGCATCCCGAAGTTCTCGACGCACTGCCTCTGGCAATCGATTTAAGTTATCCTTCATGACATAATCATTCGCACCCGCTTTCATCATTTCCACAGCAAGTACTTCGCCAATTGTGCCGGAAACCAGAATGAAAGGGATATCTTTCTGGCTCTGCTTTGCTATTTCCAGAGCCGCACGAGCATTGAATCCCGGCAGTCGGTAATCTGAAATCATCACATCCCAAGTGCGGCTGTTGAGCGCTATTCGTAGCTCTTTGTCCGTTTGCACACGCTCCCAGATTGGATTGAAACCACCGCAACGCAATTCATGGAGCAATAACATGGTATCCTCCTCTGAATCTTCAATAATCAGGACATTCAAAGGTTCATTCATACCCCACAATCTCCTTGGTAACCATTGAGTAAACTTGTATAATTAGGCTGGTGAGTCAAGCGATTTTAGATTTTAGATTGTCTCTATGCTTCAAGGCTGTGGTTCTGAGTAAACAATTTTGTATTTTAAATTTTATTTTTGTATTCATGTTTTAATTTACTTATTCTTAACCCTTTTTAGTATTTTGAATTTTGAATTATTTAATTTAAAATCCCAACTTCAAAATCTAAATTTTTGTCAACAAATATTTGTCATTGTGTGTAACAATTGCAGGCAGTTTAACCATGCTGGAAATTCCTGAATATCAAATTTGCACAAAAGTTAATGAAAGTGCTAATTCACGGGTTTATCGGGGAATTAATCAACAGAATAATTTGCCTGTAATTTTCAAGGTTTTAAAGAAAGACTACCCCACACCAGAAGAAATTACGCGCTATAAGCTCGAATACGAAATTACGCGCAGCTTATCATTGGATGGTGTTGTCCATGCTTATAGTTTGCATCAATATGAAAATAGATTTGTAATCATTTTGGAGGATTTTGGAGGAGAATCTTTAACAAAAATCATAGCAAACAAAAAATTTACACTAACGGAATTTTTGAAGTTAGCCATTCAGATTACTGAGGCTTTAGGTGCAGTTCATGCAGCTAATATTATTCATAAGGATATCAATCCATCCAATATTGTTTTCAATCTAGAAACAAAAAAACTTAAAATTATTGACTTTGGGATTTCAACTGCTTTATTGCGAGAAACATTAACTCTCAAAAATCCAACAGTATTAGAGGGAACACTAGCTTATATATCTCCAGAGCAAACAGGCAGAATGAATCGTTCTCTGGACTATCGAACTGATTTTTACTCTCTAGGTGTCACCTTTTATCAACTGTTGACTCATCTATTGCCGTTTGAATCTAGTGAAGCGCTGGAGTTAATTCATCACCACTTAGCTCTGGAGCCTATTCCACCCCATTTTATCGATCCAGAAATTCCTCTGGTAGTTTCTGAAATTGTTCTGAAACTGTTAGCAAAAACAGCAGAAAATCGTTATCAAAGTGCCTGGGGAATTAAAGCTGATTTAGAAGAATTTCTGAATCGACTACAAGACACGGGACGAATTGAGCCTTTTTTGTTAGGGAAACAGGATATTTCTGATAAGTTTCATATCCCTGAAAAACTCTATGGCAGAGAAAGGGAGGTGGAGATGTTATTAACGGCGTTTGAAAGAATAGCAAGTAAAAATGACCCTAATTTAACCGCGTCTGCTTCTCAAGTTGAGCTGATGTTGATAGCAGGATACTCCGGTATTGGCAAATCAGTTTTGGTGCAGGAAATTTATAAGCCGATTACACAACAACGAGGTTACTTTGTTTCGGGTAAATTTGATCAGTATCAGCGCAATATCCCTTACTTTGCGATCGCACAAGCCTTAGAGTCGCTGATCAAACAATTACTGACTGAAGATGAAGTGCAACTGTGTCAGTGGCGAGAGAACCTTTTAGCTGCCCTTGGCTCAAATAGTCGAGTTATTACCCAGGTAATTCCAGCATTAGAATTGATTGTAGGCAATCAACCAGAAGTACCTGTATTACCACCACCGGAAGCCCAAAATCGCTTTCACCAAGTTTTCCAAAATTTTATTAGCGTTTTTACCCAGTCAGAACATCCACTGGTAATCTTTTTGGACGATCTTCAATGGGTAGATAATGCCTCGCTGAAGCTGATCCAATTACTAGCTACTGCTACCAAGAGGCAATCTTTGTTGTTAATGGGGGCATACCGGGATAATGAGGTTAATGCAGCCCATCTCCTCATGCAAATGGTAGAGGAAATTCGCCACGGTGGAGGAGTGGTAAACCAACTTTCTCTTTTACCATTGAGCCTACCTGATATCAATCAGTTCATTGCCGATACATTGCACTGTCAACCAGAGGATTCCCTGTCTTTAGCTGAACTGGTGCAACGAAAAACTGGTGGTAATCCCTTTTTCATGAATGAATTTTTGAAATCTCTCTACACTGAAGGGCTACTGGAATTTAATCACCAGACCAAAAAATGGCAATGGTCGATAGAGCAAATTCAGGAGCGGGGAATCACAAATAATATTGTCGATTTAATGGTTCTTAAGATTCAAAAGCTCAATAAAAAGACCCAGGAAGTGTTGCAGCTAGCCGCCTGCATTGGCAACTCTTTTGATCTGCAAACCCTAGCAAATGCTAGGGAACTATCTCAACGAGAAACCGCACAAACTTTGAAAGTGGCGATCGCTCAAGGGTTAATTCTGCCTCTGAGCAATGCCCACAAATCGGTTGAGTTGGATGTACCACTCCCTAGCGATTATCCTGTCATTGAATATAAATTTGTTCACGATCGCATTCAGCAAGCAGCCTATTCCCTGATGCCAGAAGCTAGGCAAAGAATTATCCACCTGCAACTTGGAAAATGCTTGCTACAAAATACTCCACTCAAGCAACGAGAACACAAGATTTTTGATATCACTAATCAACTCAACCTGGGTAAAGCACTGATTCAACAGCAATCAGAGCGAGATGAACTAGCAGAGTTAAATTGCTTGGCCGGCAACAAAGCTAGCGCCTCTGCTGCCTATAATTCAGCCCTACAGTATTTCCAGACTGCCTTATCTTTGCTAGCAGAAGATAGCTGGCAAAGGCAATATTCTCTTACCCTAAAGCTCTACATTAAGGCGGCAGAAGCCGAATATTTGAATATCCATTTTGAGCAGGCAAATATTCTGGTAGAGATAGCTTTAAATAATGCTGCAAACTTGCTTGATCGCGTCAGAGTCTACGAATTACAAATGCAAATTTGTATGGCACAGCTTGAACTGATGAAAGCGATCAAAATTGGTTTGCAAGTTCTAGAACAACTCGATAGCTCTCTGGTGATTTTAGAAAAAGAAGAGAGCCTACTGATAAAGTTGCCTAGCCTCGCTACCTTATCAGCCATGCCTGTGATGACCGATCCATACAAACTTTCTGCTATGCAGATTTTGATAATTTTGTGTGGGCCTGTGTTTATGGCGAAGCCGGACAGTTTTCCGCCACTGATCATCACTATGATCAATCTTTGTCTTGAGTACGGTAACTCATCATTCTCTGCATTTGGTTATGGTCTTTATGGCTTGCTGCTCTCTGGAACAGATAGGGTCGAGGAGGGATATCACGCTGGAAAAATTGCCCTAGAACTGCTCGAAATGTTCAACACCAGAGAACTGACTGCAAAAATTTATAACTTATTCAACTCTAATATTAGAACCTGGAAAGAACATGCAAAGAATAGCATTGCTCCCTTGCAAGAAGCGGTACAAGTTGGGCTAGATACCGGAGATATTGAATGGGGTGGTTATGCGGCAGCTAACCTCTGTAGCTATCTGTTTTTCTGTGAAGAGAACCTGGCCGCCGCTGTTAAACAGCAGGCAATCTACGTTGACCTCTGTATCAAACTTCAACAAGAGATCCCAACCTATTTTACTCAAATATGGAGACAGCTAGGGTTAAATTTGCGCGGATTTGCGAAAGAACAATGTTACTTAATTGGTGAGAGCTTTAATGAAGCGGATATGCTACCGCGTTTAATTGCAACGAAAACCGGCACAGTTCTGTACATTTTTTATGTTGCTAAGACCATTCTGCTGTATCACTTCGGCGAGTATGACCAAGCATTAAAACAGGCACACTTGGCACAGCAGCAAGCAGGTGCTGCTTTTGGGTTTATGCAGGTGGCAGTTCTCAACTTCTACCATTCCCTGGCGCTTTTGGCGGATTATTCGGAAGTTCAGCCTAATTACCAACAAACTTATCTACAACAGGTTGAAGCAAACCAGAAACAGATGCAGTTCTGGGCGCACCATGCCCCGATGAACTATCTGCACAAGTGGCATTTGGTAGAAGCAGAACGGCATCGGGTATTGGGTGAAGTAGTGGAAGCAATGGATGGGTACGATCGCGCGATCGCCCTGGCCAGAGAAAACCAATACCTTCAAGAAGAAAGCCTGGCCAACGAACTAGCAGCAAAGTTTCATTTGGCAAACAACCGGATAACAATTGCCAAAGCCTATGTACAAGAGGCGAGGTACGGCTATCTGCGCTGGGGAGCAGCCGCTAAAGTTCAGGATTTGGAAAGACGCTATCCCCAACTGCTAGAACCGCGATCGCAAATAAGCAAAACACATAAACTTCACACTACAGAATCGGCTTCTAGCAAGTTAGAAGTACTTGATTTAGAAACAGTATTGAAAGCCTCTCAGGCGATCGCCAGTGAAATTTTGTTAGATAAACTCCTGGCAAAATTAATGATGATTTTGATTGAAAATGCCGGGGCGCAAACTGGTTATCTGATTTTGCCAACACAAGAAAAATGGCAGATTGAGGCCATGGGGTCGATTGGCGATGAGAAAATAGCTGTTTTGCAATCAATTCCTTTAGAATCGATATCAGCAGACAGCACTCCTTACTTGCCATCTGCCCTAATCAATTATGTAGTTCGCACCCAAGAAAGCATAGTCCTCAACAATGCGATTCAAGAAGGCAACTTTCAATCTGAACCCTGGATTGTGCAACGCCAATCGAAATCGATTCTTTGTGCGCCTTTATTGAACCAGGGAAAACTGGCAGGAATTGTCCTTTTAGAAAATAATCTAACCACTAGGGCATTTACCCCAGAGCAAATTGAAATTCTCCATTTACTTTCTACTCAGGCGGCTATTTCCATTGATAATGCTCGTCTATTGAAGCAAGAGGCAGAACTGAATCAATCCTTACGGGCTGAAATTGCCGAACGCCAAAGGGCAGAAAAAGACCGCGATCGCTTAATTGCCATGCTAGAAGCCACCACGGATCATGTTGGGATGGCAGACTCCCAAGGCAATGTTTTCTGGAGTAATGCTCAGTTTCGGAAGCTCCTCGGCGTTTCCTTAAATGCTGAACTCTCCAACTTGAGCATCTCAAACTACCATCCCCAGTGGGCACTAGAAATTATTCAAAACCAGGGCATTCCGGCGGCGATTCGAGATGGCACTTGGGTTGGTGAAACTGCTTTGTTAGGAACTGATGGCAGAGAGATTCCGGTTTCTCAAATGATTGTTGCTCATAAAGCAACAGATGGCAGTCTGGAATATATTTCTACAATCATCCGCGATATCAGCACCCTCAAAACGATAGAGGCAGAAGTCCGCCAACTTAATGCCGAATTGGAAGAACGGGTAATCCAACGGACTGCCCAATTGCAGGCTGCGAATAAAGCGCTGGAGGCATTTTCTTACTCTGTTTCCCATGATTTACGGGCACCACTGCGGGCGATCGTTGGTTTTTCGAGAATGCTCCAAGAAGACTATGGTGAGCAACTTGACTCTGAAGGCAATCGTTATCTAAAAATTGTGCGGGAGAATGCCAAACGCATGGGTGAATTGATCGATGATCTGTTGAACCTATCCCGTCTAGATCGTAAAGAAATATCTCGGCAGCCCGTTTTGTTAAATGAAATGATTCAAAAGGTGCTGAGTGATTTAGCTCTAGATATGAAGGGTCGTCAGATTGAGTTTGCGATCGCTGATTTACCCATTTGTCACGCTGATTTTTCCTTGCTCAAACAAGTCTGGATAAACCTGTTATCAAATGCCATTAAATATACCCGCTACAAATCCTCTGCCTGCATTGAAGTGGGCTATGAGATTATGGATGGTGAAGGAGTGTACTTCATCAGAGATAATGGGGCAGGATTTGATATGCGGTATGCCGATAATCTCTTTGGGGTATTTCAACGTCTGCACCGCGAACAAGAGTTTGCAGGTACGGGCATCGGACTAGCGATCGTGCAACGCATTATTCAACGCCACAGTGGGCGTATCTGGGCCGAAGCAGCGATCGATCAAGGCGCAACCTTTTATTTCACCCTTCAAGGGTAAATTAACCCATGAGTGACCAACCCATAGATCAGCCCACTGAGCCATCTTCAGAACAACCAATTTCAATTGTGTTAGTTGAAGATAATCCCACCGATGCCGAGCTAACTATCCGAGCACTGCGTCGCAGTAGAATTGCCAATCAGATTCAACTGCTTGAAGATGGAGCCGAAGCCCTAGATTTTCTCTTTTGTCGCGGAAACTACGCCCACCGTAGCATGACCAATCAACCCAAAGTCATTTTGCTGGATTTAAAACTGCCAAGGATAAGTGGATTAGAAGTTTTACGGCAACTCAAGGCTGATCCACGAACACAAAGGATTCCAGTTGTGGTGCTTACCTCTTCTGCTCAAGACCAGGATATAATCGAGAGTTACCAGCTTGGGGTGAATAGCTACATCGTCAAACCTGTCGATTTTGAACAATTCAACCAAGCAGTCCAACAGCTTGGTTTTTATTGGATTTTGTTTAACCAATTGCCAGTTTTATGACACCAATGTGAGGCATGGGAAATTTCATATTCTGAGGCGGATGAACGCAGTTCTGATGTAGATGAACGAGTCCCCAATCCCCTATCTTATTCAGATGATATCCTTTAACACTGTTACCAATTTTTCAATATGTGTTACTTCATGAGTTGCCATAACAGATATTCTGATTCGACTGGTGGGCACTGTGGGGGGACGAATTGCTGGGGCAAAAATGCCAGCATCTCTTAGCTGTTTTCCAGCTTTGAGGGCATCTGTGGCATTAGGCAATTGAAAACATAATATAGGTGATTCAGAAGGCAGCAATTTTAAATTAGGTAACTGTTGCAACAAAGTTTTTAAGTAATGTATATTTCTCCACAATTGGGTACGGTGTTGTGGTTCTTGTTGTACTATCTTGATTGCTGCTAAGGCTGCTGCCGTATCAGCAGGCGAAAGCCCAGTGGTATAAATCCAACTGGGTGCGCGGTTCCGCAAAAAGTCAATTAAGGCGCTACTTCCCGCTACATACCCCCCTAAACTACCCAAAGCTTTACTCAAAGTACCAATTTGAATTAATTGCTTTCCTGTACACCCAAAATGCTCAACACATCCAGCACCGGTTTTTCCTAGTACCCCGGTGGCATGAGCTTCATCGACTAGCAGCATACAGCTAAATTCATCAGCCAGATCCAACAGTACGGGTAACGGACATAAATCGCCGTCCATGCTGAAGACAGTATCAGTAAGAATTAAACAGCGTCGGTAGTTTTGTCGCTGCTTCAACAGAGTTTTTAATACTGCCATATCACAGTGCGGGTATTCCACAACTGCTGCACCGCTGAGAATCGCTCCATTTTTCAGGCTGGAATGATTGTACTGGTCAGATAAAATTAAATCACGCTTGCCTACAAGGGCGGTAATTGCACCCAAATTAGCTAGATACCCTGAACTAAATACCAAAGCATCTTCTGTTTGTTTGGTAGATGCGATCGCCTCCTCTAACTCCCTGTGCAATTCTCGATGCCCACTGAGTAATCTAGAACCAGTACTACCAGTGCCAAATTCTGCGATCGCGGCAGTTGCGGCTGCCATTAACCGCTCATCCCCAGCCAATCCCAAATAGTCATTACTGGCAAAATTAATTACCTCTTGCCCAGCTAAAACCACCGTTGCACCAGGACGACCGTTGATAGGTTGTACCGAACGATACCAGTCTGCCCGATGAATTGTTGCTAAAGACTGTTCTAGCCAGGCATAAGGATTGGTGGGCATGTGGGGATGAGGGAGATGGGGGGAGAATAACAGATGACGAATGACAAATGACTAATGACAATTAAACTTGTTCGCTGCTGAGATGAGCGATCGCTTGTTTAATCCAATCTTCGACGTAAGCATCTTTGGGTAGTCCGATATCTTCACTTACTACATGCAGGGCATGACTGACCTCATGGGCAGTATATCCCAAGGCAAAGAGGGTCATTTGCACCTCTTCGAGAATTCCTGGTGCAGGCCCACCTGTGGCGACGAAGAAACCGGCTGATTTGCGCCACTCGACTAATTTGCTTTTCAGTTCCAAACAGATGCGTTCTGCGATTTTTTTACCGACACCTGGAGCTTGAATGAGGATTTGTGTATTACCAGCGATAATTGCTTGGACTAAATCTGGTAGTTCCAAAGTATCCAGGAGTGCGATCGCTAAGGCTGCACCAATACCTGTGACAGTCAGCAAGTGGCGAAATAAATCGCGTTCGGCTGGCGAAGCAAAGCCATATAGAAAAGGCACTTCTTCACGAATTTGGAGATGGGTAAAAATTTGGGCCACTCCACCCGACTCTGGTAACTGGTTTGCCAGCCGTTGGGGAACTTGCAAATCATACCCCAAGCCATTTACTTCCAGAGTCAGGATCACGCGATTAGCGCCAATTGTTTGGATACCAGCGACTATACCTTTTAGATAACTAATCATTACAAAAAACCAAAATAATTTAATCGTTCAATAATTCCACCTGTACAAAAACCTTTTGCCAGGTAGCAGTGGTTAGCCGGATACTCATCGTGCCATAGGAGTAACTCTTTTCAGCCATTCCCCACAATGATGCCCCGTTCGTTGCCTACAGCAAATAAAGCAATATCATTACCTGAATCACCACAGACAACTGTTTGTTCTGCTGCAAATTTCCACTTTTGGCGCAAAAACTGCATTGCCTGACCTTTATCGCTGCTATGGGGTACAATGTCAAGGTCAATACCGACTACTATAGATTAACTTTATATTTAATTTATATTTCTGCCCTTATAGTGGTAAAATATCTCGTGCTGATTAGATGAGTATGTTTTAAACAAACAAATGGGAGTCCTAAATAGTGTGAAACAGTTTCTTTTCATCACAGACCTGGACTATACCCTGGTAGGTGACGACCAGGCGATGGCAAAACTAAATGAACGATTAAAAGTACATCGTCAGACTCACCACACAAAAATTGTTTATTCAACAGGGCGATCGCTTTATCTTTACCAAAAGCTTACAGATGAAAAAACACTTTTAGAGCCAGATGTACTTATATGTGCTGTAGGTACGGAAATTTACTACAGTGGCAGTAACACTCCAGATTCTAAATGGTCAGATAAGCTCTCTGAAGGTTGGGATAAAAGCTTAGTTGTACAGATATCTGAGGTTTTTCCTAAATTAAAGCTCCAGCCAGAAAGCGAGCAAAGACCTTTTAAAGTTAGCTATTTCCTTGAAGAAAAAATCTCTAGAGATTTTTTGTCAGACCTAGAGTCTCGTTTGCTAGAGCAAGGATTAGATATTCAAGTTATCTATAGTCTTGGTAGCTCTGCTCATATCAACAGCCTTAGTGGTGTCTACGAACAGGGTAAAGATTTAGAAATTCCAGTACTAGATATTTTGCCACGTAAGGCTAATAAAGGTATGGCAATGACCTTTGTACGCGAAAATCTAGAAATAGATGTAGCACAAACTGTTGCTTGTGGCGACTCTGGTAATGATATTTCCCTGTTTGCAGACAGGAAAGAAAAAGGTATTATTGTCGGTAATGCAAAACAAGAATTACTAGAGTGGCACAAAGCTCACCCAAATGAGAATCGTTACTTAGCAAAAGCTAATTTTGCCACTGGAATTGAAGAAGGTTTGGAGTATTTCGGATTTTTGTAAGGATAATTGTGGTATCAAAATAATCTTCGTGTGATTTTAAAACTCTTGTAGAGACGCAAAATCGTACAAAGTGCTATTCCTCAAATGAAGAACAAATCCTCTCTTAGCCATTGACAAAAAATACCAAATATGAATTAAGGGTAAAAACCATATTTTTCGTAAGGGCACAGCAAAGTTTAGCCCCTACAACATCGTTTATTTACGTAGTTTCCCGCCGTAGGCATCGCAGAATAATTAAGAAAAGGCTGAAAACTTCCTATTTTAGGTAATCTATATCACGATGCATTTGTACAGTGCGTAAATCCTAACCATGTCTGCTTGATATCATGTCCGCATAATTAGTTTCGATTTCCATAGTCATTGCACCCCACCCCGCAAGCGGGGAACTCGGGGCCCCCTCTGGGGATTAGGGGCAGGGAGACAAAGCTACGCTTTGGCGGGGTGGGGTTCTTCGGGTTTAATAAGCAATCAACCGGACATGATATGATTACTTATTACCCCGAACAACCCTAGCAGCAGACTCTCGCTTCTACTCATCGCTTAACGTTTCAATCAACAAATCCACCTGCTGCTGTCGTTGCTGCAAAAAAATTTCGCACTGACGCAAATACTCCACAGCACTTGCAAATTGCTCAAACACAGCTTCCAAATCTAACTCACCCGCCTCAATGCGAGCGATAATTCCCTCTATTTCAGCAACCTTCGCCTCATAATTCCAACCTTCCTCAGAACTAGAAGCACTCTTACGTTTAACCATTAACCTCTCTATGTCCTCTGCGCCTCTGCGGTAGCCTGCGGCAAGCCGCTATGCGTCTACGTTTACTTCCATAACCTTCACTTTAACCTCACCCTGCCCCAACTGAATCAACAAATCTTCTCCAACAGCTAACTTTGCCGCAGAACGAGCGATCGCCCCATCTTCCCGCCTCACCACTGCATACCCACGCTGTAACACCGCTTTCGGGTCAAGAGTTGCCAACTTTTGCCGCAACAATTCTAAATGCTGCGTTGCTTGCTGCGATCGCCTCGTCGTCATTTGCACCAATTGCTGACGCTTCCAAGCTAGCTTTTCCACCTCTTGTTGCACTTGCCGATCTAACCGCAAACGTCGCAAACGGTTTCGCAATACTTGCAGTTTATTCTCAGCATTTTCCCCAAAGTCATGCACCGCGTCATGCAAAGCCATAACTCGCCCCCGATGTTCAGTATACAATTCTGCAAGTGCAGGCACAACTCTTTCTGCCGCCGCAGTTGGTGTATGTACACAGACATCTGCAACTAAATCTGCCAATGATTCATCCCGTTGATGCCCAATACCAGTAATTACAGGAATGGAACAACTAGCAAGCGATCGCACCACTCGTTCATCATTAAAACAAGCCAATTCCTCCACCGCGCCACCGCCCCGCGATAAAATTAGCACTTCGGCGCGTCCATCTCTTTCCACCCGATCAATTGCTTTGACGATGGATTCAGGTGCTTGCTCACCTTGTACTGTGGCCGGAGAAAACAAAACCTGTAACCCTGGATACCTTTGTCTAAGGGTTTTTTGAATATCGCCCCAAGCAGCAGCCGTTGGTGAAGTGACGACAGCGATCGTTTGGGGGTGAGTAGGGAGCGATCGCTTTCTTTGAGCATCGAACAACCCCTCAGCCAGCAAGCGATTTTTTAGTTGTTGATAGCGCAGCGCCTGTAAACCAACACCAGCAGGTAGAGTTTGCCAAACTGACAACTGATACTCTCCCCGTTGCGGATACAGGCGAATACTACCCAAAATGATTATCTGCTCACCAGGAACTGGCATTTGGGCGAGTTTTGGCAATTGGCTATTCCATACCACACACTTAATTCCGGCGGTGCGATCGGTATCTTGCAGCGTAAAAAATAAACCACTGCGATGGTGGTTAGCACTGGAAACTTCGCCAGTTACCCAAACTTGCCGCAATTGTTCATCTTGCTCTAACAGCAAGCGGATATAGTCAGTTAATCCAGATACTGAAAGTGCAGTATCGAGAATGAGAGAGTCGGGAAGGTCAAAAGTCATCAAAGATGCGTGAGAGCAAAAGCCTAATCAAATCTTAGCAAATAACGTTAATTGATAGCTATTGTGTTGAACTCCCAAGCTGGAAATATCCAAAAACGACATTCATTAGATATAAATTAATCATCTGGATAACGCATATTTAATTTTTTGAGATGTCTATTATTAAATGGGAGTATTAAAAATAAAAGTAATGCTATTTATTAAGTTAGCTGCCTAGCAGCTTAAATTAAGCAACACGATCGCCTCGGCAGATAGTTGCACTCAGGCGGGGTACAATACCATCATTATGAACAGTGATAAAATCGGCTCTTTTTCCTACTTCTAGACTACCGCGATCGCAAAATAGATTAATGGCTTTAGCTGGATTGCTGGTAAATAATTGCATAGCTTGGTAAATAGGCTTGTTCGTCTTCTCGGCAATCATAAAAATGGATTGTAATAGGCTTTGAGGAACGTAATCAGAAGAAATCACATCAACTAAATTGTGCAAGACAAGTTCCATTGCGGAAATATTACCAGAGTGAGAACCACCAAGCACTAAATTAGGCGCACCCATCAAAACTTGTAATCCCGAACTGTGTGCTGCTTTGGCAGCTTCTAAGGTTGTGGGGAACTCAGCTAGCACTACTCCATCTTGCACCGCTTCTTGAACATGTTCTACGGTAGCATCATCATGACTGGCTAAGGAAATACCTTTGGCTTTGATGAGTTCTACTAAAGCTATACGGTTTTTCTGTGCATATATTTGTTGTTGTTGCTGACGAATCAAGATGAACTCTTCCATTTGGTCAACAGTGACACCGTGTTTGCCCATGTAATACTCTTTAAACTTGTCTAAGTGGATAAACTGCCGTTGACCGGGAGTATGATCCATCAGCGAGATCATTGATAAAAGAGGATGATCTGCATATTGTGCTGTAATGTCATAAGCCTTGTCAAAAGCCAGTTCACAGCGCAGATGAATGCGATGTTCCACACAAAAGCGTCCAGTGGCTTGTCTTTGGGAGATGACATCAATCATGGGCCCATAGTTAGTTAAGCGAGGAGAAACAGTGGCCAAATCACCAATTGCGATCGCATCACATACTGTTGTGACTCCGGCGCTGGCTAAATCTCGGTCATGATAAACTGCTGCTGCTTCTAAAGGCCAGCGAATACCAGGACGAGGAGACATACAGCGTTCAAAATTGTCGGTGTGTAACTCAATCAATCCTGGTAATAGATAATCTCCCTGACCATTTTGACCATGACTTACAATCCCTGGCTGAATATCAGCAATTAATCCATCTCGCACTACCAAAGTACCTAGCACTTCTTGATCTGACAGTTGTAGAAGATAGTTAGTGTAAATCTGTTCATTCATAATATTGTTGACTGATGACTGGTGACTGATAACTGTTAAACGTCAACTATTAAAAATTAATTCACGGTTACAAAGCTGTGCCCTTACTTCTTCATCGTGAAAAATGCCAATTAAGGCACAGCCTTTAGCTTTTTTTTCTTGCAACAGTTCAATAACTACTTGGCGATTGGTAGCGTCTAGGGCTGAAGTTGGTTCATCTAGTAGCAAAATTGGATAATCAACTGCCAAAGCACGAGTAATATTTACCCGTTGCTTTTCGCCTCCAGAAAAGGTTGTGGGGGAAAGATCCCACAATCGTTCTGAGAGGTTGAGGCGATGAAATAAGTCTTTAACTTTGTTATAGGCAACATCTATATTTACCCCTAATTCCAACAGTGGTTCTGCGGCAACTTCTAACGCTGGTACTCTGGGAATTACTCTTAAAAACTGGCTGACATATCCAATGGTTTTCTGCCGGACTGCTAAAATCTCGTGGGGAGCGAGTTGACACAAATCAACCCAATCTTCCTGATGCTTTATCCAGACTGACCCACTATCAACGCTATAGTTAGCATATAAACAGCGCATAAATGTAGATTTCCCACTGCCGGATGCTCCAGAAAGAGCTACACATTCCCCAGCATTAACGTTCAAAGACACTCCTTCTAGCACTGATAGGTTAATACCTCCTTGCTGATGCAGAGTAAAACTTTTTCGCAAATTTTCAACTTGCAAAAGTGTTTGGCTAGCAAAGTTTACTGGATGATGATTAAGAGTTAATGATTGCATTGTTAAGAAAATAGATGACTGTTGACTGTTGACTGTTGACCGTTAACACATCATGGTGTTAAAGCGGCGCTGACTAGTAGTTGAGTGTATGGATGTTGTGGATCATCAAGCACTTGGTCAGTTAAACCTGATTCCACTACCTGTCCTTGTTGCATAACTAATAATCTGTGTGCCAGCAGTCTGACTACGCCGATATCGTGGGTAACTATAATTACGCTGAGGTTAAAATTGCGGACAAGCGATCGCAATAAATCTAATAACCGCGCTTGCACCGACACATCCAACCCGCCTGTCGGTTCGTCCATCAATATCAACCGAGGACGCGTCACCAACACACGGGCAAGTTGTAATCTTTGTTGCATCCCCCCAGAAAAGTGAACTGGCAGATCATCTATCCTTGTGGGGTCAATTTCCACTTGTTGTAGCCAGTGGGCAGCCTCATCCCGAATATTGCCGTAGTGTCGCACCCCAATATCTAGTAAGCGTTCACCGATATTTGCTCCAGCACTAACCTTCATACGCAGACCATCGCGGGGATTTTGCTGCACAAAGCCCCACTCAGTTCGCATCAACAACCGCCGTTTAGCTTCCGCAAGTTGAAAAATTTCTAAGTATTCACCGCTACGGCTAGTATAAGTAACATTACCTTTATCAACAGCAGTATGATTAGCGATCGCACTCAGCAAAGTAGACTTACCTGAACCTGATTCTCCGACAATACCGAGAACTTGCCCAGGAAAAAGATTAAAAGAAATGCGATCGCACGCTTTAATTGCGCCGTAAGATTTACTCAGTTGATCAACCTGTAAAAGAGGTTTAGTCATAAGTCATTAGTCCATACTCATCATTCATCAGTTATCAGTCAACCGTCATCACTCCTCTACAAAAATCTGTATCAGAGCAAATCCACATTCGCCCACCTTGGTCATCAATAACTACCTCATCTAAATAGCTTTCTGTAGAACCGCATAACTCACAGGCTTTATCCCATTTTTCTACGGTGAAGGGATGGTCTTCAAAGTCGAGGCTTTTGACTTTGGTATATGGTGGGATTGCATATATGCGCTTTTCTCTCCCTGCACCAAATAATTGCAATGCTGGACTCATCTGCATTTTGGGATTATCAAAGCGTGGGATCGGACTAGGACTCATCAAATAGCGGTTATGCACCATTACCGGATAGTCGTAGGATGTAGCAATATGTCCATGTGTGGTAATGTCTTCGTACAGCTTGACGTACATAGCTCCATATTCTTCTAGAGCGTGCATTTTGCCTGTCTCTACAGATGAGGGTTCTAGCCACCGCAAAGGTTCAGGAATTGGTACTTGGTAAACTAAAATCTGTCCTTCCTGTAGTGGCGTTTCGGGTATGCGATGGCGAGTCTGAATTAAAGTTGCTTCTTGTGTGCGTTCTGTTGTCTTTACACCACAAACTTTTTTGAAAAACCGACGAATATTAACGGCGTTAGTGGTGTCGTCTGCGCCTTGGTCAATAACTTTCAAGACATCAGTTTGACCAATCACAGCAGCTGTTACCTGAATTCCACCAGTACCCCAGCCGTAAGACATAGGCATTTCTCTGGAAGAAAAGGGAATTTGATGTCCTGGAATTGCAACAGCTTTCAGCAAGGCGCGGCGAATGGAACGCTTTGTTTGCTCGTCTAAGTAAGCAAAGTTAAAGCCTGTTTCTGGGGATCGGGGATTAGGAGAAATAGTCATTTGATTGTTGACTGATGACTGTTGACTTATGACTGCTGACTGTTAATCGTCAACAGCGTATGCGAAAAGATGTACAACTTATATGCGCGACAGCTTATTTAAAGAGGCTGTTATAAATTGGGTGAAGTGGTTTAAATCGGGTGTTGGCAAATTTGTGATTTTTGCTTTGTCGTCATAAATCCTTAACTGCACAGCGTCTTGGGCATAAGGTTGTTGAATGAATTCCTCTGCCTGTTCAGGGGAAAATATGCCTCCTTGCAGTTCTAAGCTGCGTTTGGATGCGGCTGAGAGACTTTCCCAATATTCAGGAACAACTGAGCAAAGATAGCGTTTGGCGACGACATGAAGCCTAATTGGTTGTGTAACTGCTGACCCAAACATCTGACGTAGTAAGGGAATGGCTCGATGTTCATGTTGATCGTCTATGCCTTGGGTGGCGGGATTATCTCCCAAGTTATGGATTAAATGCCCTAAATCATGAAGTAGACAAGCGGTAATCAATTCATGGTTTTGACCTGATATTTCAGCGAGGCTAGCACATTGCAAGGCGTGTTCTAGCTGACTGATGCCTTCTGCACCATAGGATTGGGAACCCTTTTCGGTGAAGAGTTCAATAATGCTTTCAATGGTAGGTTTCATAATAGGTAACTGATGACTGTTGACTGTTGACTGGATATTTATTGAATTTGATATCGAGCAACTTCTTTTCCTGCTACATATACAGAGCCAATCGCAGTAATCGCTGATGGTAAAGAATTATCAGGAGATATCAACAGGAAATCAGCATCTAAACCAGGAGCGATTTTACCTTTTTGATCGCTAATTCCCGCCGCTTCTGCTGGTTGGCTGGAAACTAATGACCATGCTTTTTCAAAGGACATTAAGCCTAATTCTTGGAGTTTGAAGGGAGCATAGAATAAGGAAGGATAATGATAGTCTGAGCAAAGACAATCGATAACGTTATTTTTAACTGCCTCAGCGACACTCATCAAACCTAAGTGAGAACCACCGCGCACTAAGTTAGGCGCACCCATGAGAACTGCTGCACCATATTCACGAGACTTAGCAGCTAAGTCCACAGTCGCCGGAAATTCTGCGATCGCTACTCGGCGTTGTTGACTTAGTATTACCTTCTCTGGGCTATCATCATCATGAGAAGCGAGAGGAATACCGTAGGTATGAGCTAAATCCACCAGTTGTTCTATTTGCACGTCTCCTTCGTGTCGCCGTTCTGTTACTTGGTTGACTAATTCTTCGATTTCTTCAATAGACATGGATGATCTTTGCCTGACACTATTGAGATATCGACTCAATCTCTTTTGATTTCCTGGGGGTGGTAGGTGATCGTTGATAGACAAAATATGCACACGACCGGATACTATCCAATCACACAATTCTTCATGTCCAGCAATATTTGCCTCTTCATGTCTAATATGAATGCGATGATTGCAATTTAAAACTTGTTTTCCTGTCCCTAAGATGAAGTCAATTAAAGCACGGGCAGAATCTCGGCTGCGTAAACCTGGTTCGTAAGAGTCGGTAATTGAGCAATAAAAAGTTGTGATACCGGATGCTAAGAGGTTGCGGTCATTATCTGCGATCGCTATTGGTAGAGGAAAGTTAACTCCAGGGCGAGGGCAAATCATTCTTTCAAAAGCATCGCCGTGTAAGTCAATAATTCCTGGCAACATCTGGAGTCCTTGAGCATTTACCAAATGAAATCCATTAGGACTACTGGTCTGATCAATGTTAGTAAATTGCCCATCTTCAATTAAAACTGTGGCATCTTCCAGCCAACCATCGGGAGTTAGTACATTTACTCCTTGGATAGCAATTTTTGTATTGGTTGGTTTTGATAATATTTGAATATTGTTAGTTGTTGTCACTGACTTACCTCAGTAAAAAATTTCATGCCTTCATAGGGAGCTTTTTGAGTGGCGGCAATTCTGGAATATAAATCACCTATATGCAGTTCCAGCTTGTGGTGATCGGGGTCGAGAATATATATAGAATCGCCTTCACTTGTATTTTGTTTCCACTGTTTGACTCCTAAAACTTTGAGGCGATCGCTGTATTCTGGAAACTTATCTTCAGAGATACTAAAAGCAATATGAGTGTACTCGTTTGCAGGATTTGTGCGTGTGTTGGAATCTAAAGATAGGCACAACCACAAGTCACCCGCTAATAAATAAGCGCCTGTTTTCCACTTAGCGATCGCTTGACAACCTAAAATTTCGGTATAAAAATTAAAGGATTTCTCCAAGTCGCAGACAGACAAAGTAATATGGTTAATTCCTGTAATCATTTCACTTGTTCCAAAACCAAATCACTATTTTCTAAAGGCTGAGATTCTTGGGCAGCAACAGTTAATGACGATTGATTATTTAGCTGCTGCTCTCGGATTTTCCGCACCAGATTTAACTCTGCTTGAAAGTCAATGTAGTGTGGGAGTTTGAGGTGTTGGACAAAACCTTGTGCTTCCACGTTATCGGAATGGGAAAGCACAAACTCGACATTTTGGGCTGGGCCTTGAATTGTTTCCCCTAATTCCTCGGATCGCATTGCTCTATCTACCAACGCCATCGACATCGCTTTACGTTCGTTGTAACCAAAGGTGAGTCCATAGCCACGGGTAAACTGAGCAGGTAATTCTTTACTACCTTTAAACTGATTTACCATTTGCACTTCGGTGACAGTAATATCTGCGATCGCTATTTCAAATCCCAATTCTTCTGGGCAAATTACCACCTCAACTTCCCCCATACGAATTTCCCCAGCAAAAGGATGGTTTCTGCCATAGCCTCGCTGTGTAGAATATGCTAGAGATAGCAAAAAACCCTCATCTGCACGCGCTAGATTTTGCAGTCTCGCATCCCGTCCAGCAGGAAAAGTCAATGGTTGACGAGTTAAATCAAATGCTTGGGATGAGGGAGATAACAGAGAATCATTATTTACTTGCTCCCCCTGCTCCCCTGCTCCCCTGCTCCCCTGCCCTTCTTCCGCTTGCATCAAGCCTTCACGATCTAAAGTGTCAATTACACGCGGAACTGATTCTGTAATTGCTTCTGCTTCTGGTGCTGTCGGGACTTGTCCTTCTGCTATCAACTTAAAGTCTAGTAGGCGGTGAATGTAGTCGAAGGTAGTTCCTAACCTTTGTCCTCCTGGTACATCTTTAAAAATGGCAGAAATGCGGCGCTGAATCTGCATTTTGCTAGTATCTAAGGGCTGGCTATAGTAGAAGCGGGGTAGTGTTGTCCGATAGGCTCGTAACAAGAAAATTGCTTCTACTAAATCACCCCAAGATTGTTTAATAGCAAGGGCTGCTAACTCCCGATCATATAAACTACCTTCACACATCACCCGTTCTACTGCTAGGGTAAGCTGTTGTTCTATCTGGTCTAGCGTCAATTCAGGAATAGCAGGATCACCTCTGCGTCTGCTTTGCAGGAGTGCTTCTGCATTTTCAATTGCCTGTTCACCACCTTTGACTGCAACGTATGGCATATATTTTTATTGTTGACGGTTGACGGTTAACTGTTGTTGATCATGGAGAATTTTTGCTGTGCTGCTTGGGTTGGAGTACGCATTTAAAACTCCAGCCATGCTGCTCGAATCCCAGTGATTGATAGAATTGATGGGCGCGATCGCGTTTCAAATTAGAAGAGAGTGTGACTTTATAACATCCAGCTTCAGCACTAAATTGGAGCGCGGCTTTTACCATTTGACTACCAATCCCCTCTCCTCGCATTTGAGAAATAACTGTTACTGCATCTAGAACAGCAAATTTGTGATATCCCCGGTGCATCATTGTTGGCGCATAGAGGAGGCTGAAAGTACCTACAAGTTGCTGATTTAAAAAAGCAATATAAATGTAGTAGTTAGGAACTTGTGTGATTTCTGTCAAGATTCTTTCTAAATCATCGCTTGGTAAGGGTAGCTCACCATCCATGTCAGCATAAAGTTGATTCAATAGAGGCCAATCCCCACGGGTAGCAATGCGAATCTCAAGATTCATAGTACACCTCTGGTTTAGCGGTGCGTGGTAGTCCCATTACTGCATTTTCTGTAAATAAAAATACATCTAGGCCTTGTGGATAAACTCGGTGATTCTGCATCCAGAAATCCCAAAAATGGGCGGGAAGTGTAGGAGTGATAGCTTGCTGATCTAAAATTCCTGGCCCCGTCAACATCACAGGTTGTCCCATCTCAAAACTTTCCACCTGTAACAATAATGTTGTTGAGGCTTCAGGTTTTTCTCCTGTCCCCCAGTTAAAAATAGATAATTCTGGCAACCCTGCCAAATCTTGAATTAAGGCAAAGTCAGCTTCTTCTGGATACTGCGTGAAACGACAGCCAGTATGGAACAATAACCAAGCTCTCACTTGATCTGCAAAACTCGGCTGTAGCCATACCACAACATCCAAATCCAGTAACGTCAAACAAGCAGCCCCACAAGCAGGCGTTAAACCTAATGGCACACTCATCTCAGCAGTTATCCAATAAGGTGTCCCCGGTCGAGCATTAGCATCAAGCAACGCCCGAAATGTCCTCTGGGGATCATGAATTGAGTCTTGAAAACCAGGTAAATATGTAACTATATTTGACATTAATCAATAATCCAATTTTTAATTTTTAATTTTTAATTGATTCATCCTTCCCCCCTTACCATCGTGAAGAAATTGACCTTAGTGGCGGCTGCTTGACGCTGCTTGAGTTCTTGGTGCTTTTGGCGTTCTATTTGCAATGGTTGAATTACTTCAGCCTGAATCTGATCGTGCCAATTTGGGGTTTGTAGTAACGCATCACAAACAGCAGCTAGTTCTGCATGACGGTGCGATCGCCCCGCGACATAACCAAATCCAGTGATTGCTTCATCTCCTTGGCTCTCTAACTGCACAACACAGCGAGTCATGGTAATTTCTCCTAAGTTAAATGGCTCTCCTGTACCCCCAGCGCGTCCCCGCACCATTGTTAGACCAATCTCTGGGCAGCGTAAAAAGCTATAGTTAGGCAAATTATCTAATGTGTTTACCAGTTTTTCTAATAGCTCTAAATCGGCTTTAGCTAATGTTGCCATCCATGCTTGTCGCTGCATCACAGTAGGCATAAGTTGGTTTGTGGTATTTTGTTTTAAACTATTCTTAATTTGTCTAGACATCTAGATGAAAGTAGATTAACGCAATTCTGACAAATTGACAATCTAAAATTGATACATGAAGGAAATAATGCCAATTTATGCCCAGATTGCTGACAAACTGCGACAAAACATTTATCAAGGGGTTTATCAGGTTGGGGAACAACTACCGACGGAAACCAAGTTAGCTGAACAGTTTGCCGTTAATCGCCATACCATTAGACAAGCGATCGCTCTACTAAAAGACGAGGGATTGTTACGAGTTGACCGAGGACGCGGAACTTTTGTCGCTGCTAAAACCATCCGCTATGCGATTGGTAAGCGAGTGCGTTACAACCAAACGCTGAAAGCACAGGGTTGGCAAGTAAGGTTTCAACTGCTGCGTGTCTTAGAAGTACCTGCGGATGATGCTGTTACCAAAGGGCTAGAAATTTCTTATGGTGAGCCAGTAGCGTTAATTGAACGTTTAAGTTTTGCAGATGAAGAACCCATTAGTGTGGGTACTGGGTATTTTCCCCTTAAGCGATTCCCTGATTTTTTAGAACCGAAAAATATCAATATTTTGCAAGAACAGCAATCAATATCTCAGTTTTTACAGCAAGTATATGGATGCGATCATATCCGCCGTAGTACCTGCGTTTCTGCTCGTCTAGTCCAGCCTCAAGATGCAAAGTGGTTACAACTACCCCTCAATCAACCCATCTTGTTAGCGGAGTCAGTGAATGTTGATCAAACAGGTAATGTCATTGAATATGGGGTAACTCGACTGCGGGGCGATCGCATGGAGTTATTTTTTGAAAATGACTTAGTGGGTGACTGATCACTGGTGACGGTAAACACTTTGTTGGGCTAGTTTAGCAGTCAACCGTCAACCGTCAACTATCAACAATTATGGAAACCTTCCAAAATTTACGAGTTTACCAATTATCAGAAAATCTAGCGAATGAAATTTGGTTTATTGTACAGAAATGGGATTACTTTGCAAAAGATACAATTGGAAAACAAATTGTCAAATCGGCCAGTATAGGTGCTAATATCGCAGAGGGTAATGGTCGTTATAGCTTACAGGATAATCAAAGATTTATAAAAATTGCTAGAGGTTCTTTAAATAAAACAAGGCATTGGTTAAGGCTTGCTTGTAAGCGAAAACTTTTGACTCAAGAGCAAATAAATATAATCAAACCAATTGTAGATGAATTGTCACCTAAACTCAACGCTTATCTTAACTCACTTAAAAGAAAGCCAGAAAATAGTTGACAGTCACCAGTCATCAGCCTTCAGTCACCAATCATACTAAACTAACCACCCTCTAACCTTTGCAGAGAGTAAATCAATAACACCAGTAGTAACAATCAAAATAATCAGAATTGTACAGACTTTTTGGTATTCAAATGAACCAAAACTCTGATATAGTGAAACGCCAATACCACCAGCCCCGACAATTCCTAACACAGAAGCAGAACGCACATTTGACTCAAATCTGTAGAGAGCGAAAGAAGTCCACAAAGGCATTACTTGGGGGATTACCCCATAAATAACTTCTTGAATCTGACTTGCACCAGTAGCTCTAATTCCTTCTACAGGCCCTGACTCAATTGATTCTACTGCTTCTGAGAAAAGCTTACCTAGAATACCGGCAGTATGAACAAATAATGCCAAAACTCCAGCAAATGGCCCCAACCCAACAGCAACTACAAAGATTAGTGCAAAGACGATTTCGTTAATTGCACGCATAGCATCTAAAAGGCGACGTGTTGGTTGTACAACCCATACTGGACAAATATTATTAGATGCTAGTATAGATAAAGGAACAGCTGCGATCGCAGCCATTAAAGTTCCCCAAATTCCCATCGATATAGTAACGAGTGTTTCTGAGAAATAATAATTCCAATCGCTAAAGTCTGGCGGAAAATATGAACGTATATATTCCACCATATTGTCTCCCCGTTGCAGAAGTACAGGGAAATTTAACTCACTTTGAGTATAGGCAAAAATCAATACAGCCGCAATCACTAAAAGAAACAGAACTTTTTGGGTAGTTACAAGCTTTGCTTCTTTCTCTAACATTGCTGCTACATTAGGAGATGGGTAAGTAATTATCTGATTTCGTGGGCGCACTTTTTACTACCTAATACTAATTTTATTTAATTCCTTTGAGTTGCTGATTTAGTTCTGCTATCGTTTGCTGCTTTTCTTGTTCGCTAAGATTTTCTTTAGCTTGAGTTTCTTGGATTTTTTTAGCAATTTCTAGTTCTCGAATTGTATGCCAATTTTTATCTTCAGCCTGTACAAAACCAGAAATTTTAAATGGTGTTAAAACTTTTGCATCTTTGTAGTTATAGAAAAAGTTTTGCAATTTCTTTTTGATATCATCTGGTAAATCTTGACGATAAACAATTGGATCGCTGGGAATGATAGGTGATTTCCAAATAATTTCAATCTTCTGCCTGGCTGTAGGATTAGTACTTTCTAGACGGCTTAATGCTTCACTACTGACGGTAGCTACATCTACCTGTTTATTAGCTACAGCTAGAGCGCAAGCTTCATGATTACCAGCAAAAATCAAGCGTTTAAAAGCTTTCTTAGGATCAACATTGTTTTTAGTAAAAATATAGTAACTGGGAACTAAAAACCCAGAGGTAGAATTAGGCTCATTAAAGGCAAAGGTGAGATTAGATGCATTTTTAATCACATATTTATCGCCACCTGCTGCTATAGCTTCTGCTGCAATCGGATTTTCTTTATTAGTAATTAAATGAGAATAGTAGCCTCTAGTGCCATCTGCACTTACAACTTGAGCAAAAGCTTCTGCATCAGCAATTTTTGCTGCTTCAATATAAGATTTACCACCTAACCAAGCTGCTTGAACTTTACCAAAGCGCATAGCTTCTATGACTGCTGCATACTGTGTAACATAGAAGGGTTTTATGGGAATCCCAATTTGCTGAGACATAGCAGCAGCAAAAGGTTCCCAAATCGGTTTTTGATTAGCTTGGGATTCTGTAGAGAGAACACCAAAATTAATTTCTTTAATTGCTGCGGTACTATTCTCAGCATTAGAAGTACAAGCTGAAAGGAGCTTAGTACTTGCCAAAGTTATAGTAAACAAAGAAGCCTGTTGAATAAATAATCTTCTGTCCATAAGTTTAGTTGTGGGATGTAAGTAAAAATATGATTCTTTGTTGCAAATATGAGAAACTATCTGCAATAGTCAGCACTATTAATTAATGCCCTTAGAGTGCAAAAATTTCGTTTTTTAAATTGTTCAACTTTTGTTTATCTGTATTTTTTGGGTTACACTACTAGTTCTCCGTGCCCTCTCATAATGAGTTCTTCGGCAGCTGTACCATAAAGTTCATTGAGCTTGTGATCATTCATCTCTGTGGTTGCACCATCAAACATCACTTCTCCATCTTTGAGAGCGATCGCTCGATCAAAATAATTACGCACCATTTGAACCTGATGTAAAGAAGCGACTACAGTAATACCGCTTTGACGATTTAGCTGCACGAGCAATTCCATAACTTTACGCGCCGATTCCGGATCGAGAGAGGCGATTGGTTCGTCTGCGAGGATGATTTTTGCTCCTTGCACTAAACAACGAGCGATCGCAACTCGTTGTTGTTGCCCTCCGGAAAGCATAGATGCCCGTTTATAAGCATGTTCAAGAATGCCTACTCGCTCTAATGCAGCAAGAGCTTGGATTTTTTCTTCTTTGGTGAATAAATGAAATGTTGAACGAAAAATAGACAATCTTGCTAAGTTACCAACGAGAACATTTTCGATAACTGTTAGCCGATTGACTAAATTAAACTGTTGAAAAATACAACCTATCTGGCTTCGTAAAGACCTAATTTTAGAGTGTATTTTGCCTTCGCTCTGTAGTATTGACCCAAAAATATAAACAGTTCCTGCATCTCCAATATGCAAACCATTAATATGCCGTAAAAGGGTAGATTTGCCTGAGCCAGATGCACCTATTAGCGCAACCAGTTCTCCCTCATGAATTGTGCAAGATGCGTTTTTAAGTGCTGTCTTACCTTTGAAATCTTTCGATAGATTACTAACTTTGATAGCCACTGTATTTGCCATTTTTTGACATTTAGATGTCTATGATTAACATTAATAATGTCTTTTAATTAAGAAATAATTAAGAAAAGTATAATTTTTGATTTAATTTCTGAATTATCAGTCTAATGAATGAGCCATTTTTAGATACGCATCTATATAATGTAATGCTTATAATACATAGACTAAACTACATTTGTTAATTAAGTTTTAATTAACAAAAAATTAAGTTTTGGTAAAAATTTAATTAACCTCGCTAGGAATTTAGCACAGCACGGCGTAAATAAACCACCCATTTCAAATCATCGAAGAAGGCAGAAGGCAGGAGGCAGAGGGCAGAAGGAGCAAGTCAGAAGGGGATTCAAAGCTCTCCTGTCTTGGAGCCACTAAACTCTTGTTTAGTGGGGGTCTTAAACCCTTGTTTCTTAACGTCACGGGCTTCAGTGCTAGAATCAGAATTTCCTTCTGCCTCCTGCCCTCTGCCTTTCTTGATAATCTTTAATATATCAATATCTATTTAGTTAAGAATAGGTAAACAAAAGACAATTGTTTTTATTTTAAAACAATCTCTAGATTGTGGTACACAGTTATGCTTTGATATTGTTAAAGTCGATTTGGTCAATTTTTCTTGTAGAAGATTGATTTTACCTGTATAACATTAGTATTTTTGAAATAAAGGCTAAATTCACGACTTAATTAAATGAAGTTTGATAATATTTGTGATTTAGCAATTAGCAGAAATCTTAATGTTATAAAAATTGATTTTTTACTAATTTCTACCAGGTGTGAGGGTACATTCGTGCAGAAGTTTTGGTTGAATTCTTTGTTATTTAGTCCAGCGATTTTGGGCTTATTTATAGTTGCACTACCAGCGATGGGTTCTGAAGTACCTCTAAATCAAGCACCTACAACTAATCAACCATCCAGTTTTAGCAGTGCTGAGAATATCGAACAAGTAACTTCAGTTTCACAGCTTTCTGATGTCAAACCTACAGACTGGGCTTTTCAAGCTTTGCAATCCCTAGTTGAGCGATACGGCTGCATTGCAGGTTATCCTAACCAAACTTATCGGGGTAATCGTGGCTTGACTCGTTATGAGTTTGCTGCTGGTTTAAATGCTTGTTTAGATCAGATAAATCAACTTATAGCTACTAGTACAGCCGATCTGGTGAACAAAGAAGACCTAGCAACGTTGCAAAAGCTGCAAGAAGAGTATACTGCTGAGTTGCAAACTGTGCGAGGTCGAGTAGATGCTCTAGAAGCTCGTAGCGCCACTTTAGAGTCGCAACAATTCTCCATAACTACTCAACTGCGGGGAGAAGCAGTTTTTGCACTGGCTGGTGCATTTGGCTCCGATAGAGCAATCAACAGCGATGCTCAAAATCGTGGTGATACTAGACCAGAACTCGATGAAAACGTGATTTTTGCCGATCGCGTCCGGTTAAACTTTGATAGTAGCTTCACTGGTAAAGATCGCCTCAGAGTTAGGTTACAAGCAAGAAATATCACTTCATTCAATACAGGCGTGACTGGCACTAACCAAACTCGTTTAGGGTTTGATGGCAATGAATCCAACAATGTCAGCGTATCAGCTCTGTTTTACCGTTTCCCTGTAAGCGACTCCACAACCTTCAATATCGCAACCGAAGGGTTGGAATACATTGATGAAGTACCTGCTCTCAGTCGCAATTTCGATTCTAGTGGTTCCGGTGCGCTATCTCGTTTTGGGCGTTATAACCCAATTTATCGGGCAGCAGAAGGGCCAGGTATTATCATCAATCAAAAATTGAATAATGCTCTCACCCTAACTGCTGGCTACGTTGTGCCATCGGGTGTTGGTAATGATCCTAGTAACGGTAGAGGACTTTTTAATGGTAGTTACTCTGCATTAGGTCAACTGACCTTCCAACCAACCTCAGAATTAAGTTTGGCTTTTACTTATGTCAACGCCTATTACACTGATGGTAGCGGAGTTACTGGTAGCACTGGTACTGGTTTTGCCAACAACCCATTCAACGGGGCGCGAACTTCCGTAAATAACTATAGTGTGACTGGCAATTACAAACTTAGTCCTAAGTTTACCATCACTGCTTGGGGCAGCTACGCCAATGCCCAAGCTGAGAATACAGACGTTGCTAGGAGTAATGCAGAGATTTGGAACTGGGCCGTTCAGCTAGGCTTTCCTGATTTTGGTAGGAAAGGAAATTTTGGTGGTATTGTCTTTGGTGTGCCGCCTTACGTTGCTGACAATCAATTCGTCAGTGGGAACAATCGCCGTCAAGACGATGATATTTCATATCATTTAGAGGCTTTCTATAGATATAAGCTGAATGACAATATTGCTATTACCCCAGGATTAATCACCATCTTTAATCCTGAAGGTAACAGCAACAACTCTAATATCTATGTGGGAGTAGTACGTACTACTTTTACTTTCTAACCCAAAGTCTTTGCTTAAGCTCAATCAAAAAGACCTCTCCCTGATTTTACTACGCAAAATCGTCCCTCTCCGAGCCGGAGAGGGACAGCTTTGAACTTTAGTTCGAGGCAGGGAGAGTTTTGTCGAACTCACGTTCACGTTAGCTTAGAGCTTTACAAGCGTGCCATTCGGTTCTGAGTAAAAGATATGAGCAAGTTTTCTTAACCTTTTGATGTTCTAAATTTAACTTGCACAGTGCTTCGACGTAACCTATCCTTACCAAAATCAATGGTTAATCCTTTACAGGTGATTAATATTGACAAAATTTGGTCAGATGAATTGACCTGTAATCCTGAATCTGGAATCCGAGGCTAATCAATGATTTCACATCAAGTGCGGCAAATCTGTGGTGTAATTACTGCTGTGTTTTTGGGCTGGGGAGTTGGAATGGCGGTAGCAGATACCCCAAAAACACTAACAGTTTATTCAGGACGAGAAAAGGACATCATGAGTCCTTTGATTGAGAAAGCTAAGAAAGATTTGGGGATCAATATTGAGGTACGCTATGGTGACTCCACAGAACTAGCGATCGCTCTCATCGAAGAAGGTAAAAATAGCCGCGCTGATATATTTTACGCTCAAGATGCTGGATCTTTAGGAGCGATCGCTAGGGAAAAACGAACCTTAACTCTCCCTACTCAATTATTAAACAAAGTTGAACCGCAATTTCGCTCTCCCGCAGGCCAATGGATTGGCATTTCTGGACGCGCACGGGTGATTGACTACAACACCAAGCTTGTCAAAACCAGCGAGCTCCCCACAAGTGTAATGGAACTGGGCAATCCAAAATGGCGAGGTAAAGTTGGTTGGGCACCTACTAACGGTTCTTTTCTATCTTTCGTGACTGCAATGCGACTCCTAGAGGGCAACCAAAAAACCCTGGAGTGGTTAAAAGCAATGAAAGCTAATAATGCCAAAGCTTATAGCGGCAATAGTGCCATTGTTGAAGCTTTGGGACGCGGAGAAATTGCTTTGGGGTTAGTGAATAACTATTATTTATATCGATTTACCACAAAAGACCCAAATTTTCCTGTAGCTATCCACCATACACGCAATGATGCGGGAGCGTTGATTAATGTCGCAGGTTTAGCAGTACTAAATACAACTGACCAAGAAAGCGATGCAGAAAAGTTTGTTGCCTATATGCTCAGTCCAGATGTGCAAAAGTTCCTTACCCAAAAGTTTTATGAATATCCCTTAGTGAAAGGTATTCCAGTATCGCAAAAGCAAATTCCACTCAATCAGTTGCAGTCTCCTCAGCTTGATCTGAGCAAATTATCAGATATGAAAGGAACGCTTTCGTTAATCCAAGATGCGGGTTTGTTGTAACTATAGCGGTTCTCAGTTGAGTGCGGTACAGACCTAACCCCCAACCCCTTCCCTACAAGGTAAGGGGGGTAAGATTTAAAGCCTCTCTCCTTTTAAGAGCTACGGTGCATACACAAATCTTCTAGAGTTGCGCCACAGCCTTTTGATCCCCCCAACCCCCCTTAAAAAGGGGGGCAAAAAGCTCTCAAAGTCCACCTATTTAAGTGGTTTTCTAAAAAGATGTGTGTACACTGTAGCCTTTTAGGAGAGAGGAATGGAAGTAAGGTCAAAAATTTACTGCACCCAAGCGAGAACCGCCATAGGCGTGAGAAGAGGACACACATCTTCGCCTACCTACTCGATCGCTATCAGAAGCCATGCAGGTAATTAACTAAAGGATGAAAATCCCTAAGAGCGTCACTGAGTCACCGCGTCACCGCGCCTATTTTTCTAAAAGAGGCAAAAAAACCGATCGTCCACCTTTGTTTCTTCTAGTCCCAGCTGGATTAACGGCTGTGGCGATCGCACTGCCTTTAACTTACTTAGTTATGCGGATGGCTGGTGTAGACGCAGAAGAGTTATTGACTTTGGTATCGCGTCCCCGGACGATCACAGTGTTGTTAAATAGTGTTGGACTAGCTATGTCCAGCACTTTACTTTCAGCTGCGATCGCTGTGCCACTGGCGTTTCTGACAATGCGGACAGATTTACCCTGGCGACGATTTTGGTTGATTATTACCACATTACCCCTGGCAGTGCCTGACTATATAGGTGGTTTTGCCTTGATTGCTGCTTTTGGTCCCAAGGGTAGCTTGTTGCAACTCTGGCTAGAACCTCTCGGAGTGCAAGAGTTACCAGAAATCTACGGCTGGACTGGAGCAATTTTAGGATTGACTCTGTTTTCCTATCCGTATTTACTGCTGAGTCTTCAAGCTGGATGGCAAGGCATTGATCCAGCGATGGAGGAAGCTGCCAGAAGTTTAGGTTCTAACCAACGGGAAATCTTGTTTCGCATCACGCTACCTGCACTGCGTCCATCAATTGTGGCAGGGGGATTGTTAGTGGCGCTGAATGCCTTACAAGATTTTGGCACAATTTCAGTGATGCGATTTGATACATTTACGCGGGCAATTTTTCTGCAATACAGATATACATTCGATCGCAATCAAGCCGCAGTATTAGCTTTAATGCTAGTGAGTTTAGTATTGCTGTTGTTGTGGTTGGAATATAAAGCGCGATCGCGGGCAGCATACTACAGTCGTGCTACTAAGTCCTACCGTCTGCCACCATTACTTCATCTGGGAGTTTGGAAAGTGCCTGCAATTTTGTTTTGCTTCGCCGTGACTACCCTTGGTCTAGTCTTACCAATAGGTGTAACTTTGTTCTGGCTGATGCAAGGATTGAGAGGTAACAGTATGGATACAATTATTTCCGTACCAGAACTGATGCAATTAGCTAGAGATTCACTAATAGCGGCAGGATCGGCAGCAATAGTAGCTACACTCTGCGCCCTACCCGTGGCAATCCTCGCGGTACGGTTTCCCAGTCGCATCACTACTGCAATTGAGCGCTGTAGCTATATTGGCTTTGGTTTACCTGGAATTGTAGTTGCCTTTTCCCTCATATTTTGGGGAGCAAATTACTTACCCTGGTTGTATCAGACTTTGCCGATGCTGATATTTGCTTATTTAGTGTTATTTGTTTCGCAGTCTGTTGGCACTTTGCGGAGTTCACTGCTGCAAGTGAATCCTCAATTAGAAGAATGTGCCCGGAGTTTAGGCAGAAACTCTTGGCAAACTTTCAGAGAAATTACCTTGCCCCTAGTAAGTCCGGGTGTGTTGGGTGGGGCAGCGTTAGTATTTCTGACAGCAATTAAAGAGTTACCAGTAACACTGCTCTTAGCTCCAATTGGCTTTGATACTTTAGCTACCCACATTTGGAAAGCAACTGAGAGTGTTTCTTACAGTAATGCTGCGGCTGGCGCACTAGTGATGCTGGTGATTTCAGTTAGTTCCATGTTATTGGTGCTGTCTCAAAATCGCAATACAGGGCTTTCTATAGAAGTAAGCCGTAGCTTGCAAAGGGAGGTTGATTAAGAGGGGCAGGAGGTAGGAGGTAAAAGGCAGATTAATTATTTGAGTTCCTGGTTACTGAGCGTACTCCTAGAAAGAAGCAAGTTACACGTAGCGTCTGGTTGCGACACGCAGTTCGCGTTCGTAGAGAAGCCGAAGTGCAATCCTTAGTACAGCATTTTATTAATTCGTAGCGAATTAAATTTGGCAATACCTTGCAATGCCAATGTATCGACTAACAATGCCAATGCATCGACTGACAATGCCAATGTATCGACTAACAATGCTAATGCATTGACTGACAATGCTAATGCATCGACTAACAATGCCAATGTATCGACTAACAATGCCAATGCAATCCTTTGCATTAAAAACGCTACGATTTTACGCAAAGCTGTACTTAGTTAATAAAGAGGTATAAAATTTTATGAATTGGGAAATTTTTCTTGCTAGTTTTGCTGGTTCTCTAATTGAATTAGTCGAGATTCTGGGCATAGTCCTCGTTGTTGGTAGGCTAGCCGGTTGGCGTAACGCCTTAGTTGGTTCAGGTAGCGGCATTGCTTTAACAATACTTGCCTCGCTGATTTTAGGGAAAAGTTTGACGCTTATCCCTGTAGATATTCTGAGGATTGTTGCAGGCAGTTTACTGCTATTGTTTGGGCAAAAATGGACACGCTCAATTATTAAGTACTACGGCGGCATTCCCAAGCGTGGAGGTGGCAAAGAAGACAGGCTAGAAGCAGAACTAGCAAAAGAAGACAATCAATCTGGCTGGAACTGGTTTGCTGTAGTCACCACATTTAAAGGTGCGCTTTTAGATAGTGTAGAGGTTGCGATCGCAGTAGTCACGTTAGGCGCTGCTGGAGGCAAATGGATAGATGCCATCAGTGGCGCTTTAGCTGCTGCAATTGGCTTAATTGTATTTGCATTTCTGTTTAGAACTCCACTCAAGCAAGTGCCTGTCAAGCCGATGAAATTTGTAGCAGCTATGCTACTGATGGGATTTGGTACTTACTGGCTGAGTGAAGGGCTGAATGTAGAATTGCCAGGTGGCGATTGGGCGATCGTTTGGTTACCGCTAGTTTGGGGTTCTTTCATGGCTATTACTGCTGCATTCCTGCGCTGGCGGGTTGGATTACAGAAGCCAGAAGAGATTGTAAGTTAGCTGCTGTATTTCTTGCGCTGCGCGTCTTGAAATACATATTTCTTTGTTTTTCATAAATAAATTTACTTGCTCTAAACCCGTTTGGCAGAGGGCAAAAAATATATTTTCTGCCTCCTGCCTCCTGCCCTCTGCCTTTCTTCGGTAAGTAAGAAGAAATCGCCTTAGTATTTACCAAACAAAAATGACTCGCCCTCAAGATACAGATGAACGTGTTCTTTAACGACATACGGCACGGTTTCTGAAATCCACTTATGCTCTTGTGGATTATTTACATGAAAAGAAAGTACTTCAATCACCGCCATGATAAAGAAACCTTCTGTAATCTGTAAGTAATGTTCAGGTAGCTTACGGATAGCTTGATAGCCTTCAAAAAAGGCAGGTCTGACAGTGGGAAGTAAATATTGAAGCGAACTTGCAATATCGTAAAGATAGTATCCAAAGCCACAGCGAGCGAAATCGATTGGCCGGAATTCCTGGTTGTGCAATAGATAGTTGCCTTCATGAAGGTCAGCGTGAATCAGCCCCCAGACATTTTGTTTCTGAGGAAGTTTTTTTATCATCCCTTGAATTTGGCAAGCCGCTACTTCAAGGGCCTTATAATCTTCTGCTGAAATAAATTCTTGTAATACTGCTGGATAAAGTGCCGAGAGTGCTGCTTGCAGCCGATTCTGATCATAAGCTGGGCGAACAAAGTTCTGTGGCAGTTGCCACTGACTACTATGCTGGTGCAATCGAGCTAGCAACAAACCGAGCTGGTAAGCCTGTTGTGGAGTTGGTTGTCCGTTGAGGTTGTTGCCATCAATCCAATGTAGTAGTGAGCAACAAAACACTTCTCCAGTTTCATCTGCCAAAACTTGAGTGAGCCATCTATCCTGTAGATTTTTTACTGGCTCTTGCACAACAACCTCTGTTTCATGACATAAGGCAGCAAGCCACAGAATTTCTGACTCAATCACCTCTGGCCTTTGCCATACATCGTCTTGAAGCGTATATATTGGTCTATGAATACGGAGAAGAAATTTTTTTGCTTGTGTTTTTATACAGAAGGTTACGCTTCCACTATGGCCTAAAAAACAAGGCTGTTCTTGAGCCATATCATATTGAGCAAGGGCAGTTTTTGCTATGTAGTCATAGATGTTATGCTGCATTTTTTCATCTGTCACTTGTCAAGATTAACTAGCCGCTTCTCTACGAACGTGAACAGCGTGTCGCAGACAGACGCTTTGCGTAGCTTGCGTTTACGCATCCTTATTATACTTACAGCGAATACTCCTACTGTCGGGCTGTTGAGTGCCGATTTTGAGCCACTAGTCAAATAACTTTCTATCTGAATCTTTATCTTTCCCTCACCTTACCTTTGTCTTAACTAAAAAAGAGCAGTATTTGCTGTGTAAAGAACAAGTTTGATGTTCAAGCACAAAAAATGCAAAATTTCAAGCGTAAGCGATATCTCCTACTCAGCCTGCTGGTAGCGGTGGCAATAGTAGTAAGTGGTATCCAGTTAGTTAACGCCGTGCTTCCTACTAGCCCGGTTGGTAACATACCTGAAGGTGGAGCATTACTACCTACAGGTCAAATAATTACACCCGCAGCAGCACCAGGTTCGACGTTTGCACGTTTAGTTACTGGTTTGCGTACCGACAGGAATGCTGATGCTGCCGAAGCTGTAACCACAGCCCTCAGCCCCGATGGTAAAACTCTACTGGTGCTTACCAGTGGCTATAACAAAGACTTCAGGGATGAAAATACTGGTGCTGATCTAACTTATCGTGTCTTAGACCCGTTAACTGGCAAACCAAGTGCTACAAGAACTACAAAAGCTGAATGGGTTTTTGTCTTTGATGTTAGCAACGGTAAGTTGGTTAAGCAGCAACAGATTAATATTCCCAATACATATAACGGCCTAGCTTGGGCAAAAGACGGCACACGCTTTTATGTATCAGGTGGCATTGACGATCGCGTTTATGCTTATGCCTCCAATGGCAGCCAATACTTGCCAGATGCTCCTTTCATTTTACTAAATCACAATTCCAACTCAACTGCGCCCTTCCCAGACTACGATGGTGGTTTGTTGAAGAACACACAAGCTGAAACTGTGGCAACAGGAGCAGTTGTAGCAGGTCTTGATGTCAGCAAAGATGGCAAAACTTTAGTGGCTGCCAATTTTGAGAATGACTCAATATCAATTGTTGATACTACTAACCGTAAAGTACTCAGAGAAATTAAGTTCTTTAGACCAGGCGATCGCATAGCAACAGGAGAATTTCCTTTTGATGTAGCCATCCAAAGTTCAGAAAACGGTGCGGCAGCGAAAGTCTTCGTTACCAGCCAGCGCGATAACGAGGTGGTTGCTGTCAATATTACTGCCGGAAGCATTACCCGTATCCCTGTAGGTAGCCAACCAAACAAGGTGCAACTATCGACAGACCAAAAGCGACTATATGTAGCTAACGGTAATAGTGATTCGGTTTCAGTCATTGACACAAATACCAATAACGTTGTCCAAACTATCAATCTGTCCCGACCTAGCGATCGGTACAAAGGAGCAAATCCCAACTCTGTGGCGCTGAGTTCAGATGAACGTCAGCTTTACGTGACTCTCGGTGGTGAGAACGCTGTTGCTGTTGTGGACTTGCAATCTGGTCGAGTAATTGGACGTATCCCCACTGGCTGGTATCCCAATTCTGTCAGCGTTAGTAAGGATGGTCAAAACCTATACGTTGTCAATGCCAAGAGCAATTCTGGCCCCAACCCTTCAAATGGCGAAACAACACCAGCCGGACTAGCACGCAACACCACTTTTAGAAATGAGTATACCTGGGCTTTAGAAAAAGCTGGAATCTCAGTTATTCCAATTCCCAAAGGTGGTACTTTAGCTACGCTTTCCGAACAGGTAGACAGAAACAACGGTTTCTACAATCGCCGTCCTGACCGGACGATGAGATTTTTACAGGATAAAATTAAGCACGTTATCTACGTAGTTAAAGAAAATCGTACTTACGACCAGGTACTCGGCGATTTACCTGTTGGCAACGGCGACCCAGCATTAACTTTATTCCCACAACCAATTTCACCCAACCATCACAAGTTAGCCCTTGACTTTGTGACTTTTGATAACTTCTATGATTCTGGTGAATCAAGCGGTGTGGGCTGGAACTGGTCTACTTATGCAAGGACAACCGATTACACTGAGAAAACTCAATCAGTACTTTATGGCAACGCTGAGTTTAACGGTTTGACCTACGACTACGAAGGTACTAACCGTAGAATCAACCTTGCCCTACCGCAAACTTCTTCTAATACCTCCCAATTCAATACACGAGTAACGGGAGTGTTAGATCCCTCTGGTAAATCTTCTATTTTGCCTGGAACTCGAGATGTAAACGCCCCCGCAGGCGATGGTGAACTGAATTCAAACGCTATCGGCGGCTATCTTTGGGATGCAGCATTGCGTGCTGGTAAGACTGTACGCAATTACGGTTTCTTCGTCCTTGATGGCAGCTACAGTACTACCCAAGCAGATCCCACACAACCAGATCCTACCAACCCGCTTTACATCCCCATCTCTCCAAATCCTGCTGCTGATAATATTCCCCAAGCTGTAGCCGCTAAACCTGTATTGTTGGATAAAACTGACAAGTATTTCCGGGGATACGACCAGAAGAATGCTGACATCTATCTATACAATGAATGGGCGCGGGACATTGATAGCTATCTGGCAAGGAATGAATTGCCCAACTTGTCACTAGTACGTTTACCTCACGACCACTTTGGTGATTTCGGTAACGCCGTGGCTGGTTTGAATACTGTCCCACTGCAAATGGCTGATAATGATTATGCTGTTGGCTTGCTAGTGGAAAAAATCTCCAAATCTCCTCTGTGGAAAGACACTGCGATCGTTATTGTAGAAGATGATTCCCAAGACGGCCCTGACCATGTTGATAGTCATCGCTCAGTAGTTTATATCATCTCGCCTTACACTAAGCGAAAGGCCCTAGTCAGCACTAACTACAACACTGTCAGCCTAGTGCGGACAATGGAAGATTTACTGAACATTGGTTATTTAGGAATCACTGACGCCAATGCCAAACCGATGTCAGATGCATTCACTAGAGAACCAAACTTTACTCCCTATAAAGCTGTCGTTCCAGGTAATTTGTGTGGTGAGCCTGTAGACCCCAAACTAGTACCAGCTTGCCAAGCCAAGAATGTAGAAAAGACAACAGCTATTCCATCTCTGCATAACAAACAGTGGTGGGCGCAAGCAACCAAAGACTTCTATTTTGAAGTTGAAGATAAGTTAGATCCTGAGAAATTCAACCGCGTACTTTGGACTGGCATTCAAGGCGACAAAGTGCCTTATCCAACAGAGCGCAGCCATGCCGATCTTCGCCAAAATCGCGCCCAACTACTCGGAAATTCGAGTTTGAGTACAGATAACCTCTCTGCTCAAGCAAACTAATCAGCTTAGGCTTGATTCTCCCTAGCCTCCTTTTAAAGGAGGCTAGGGAAAGCATAAATAGTTAGCAATTATATCAAGCCTACTTACATAGTTTACGTGAACATTGCTTGCAGAAATTTATCTTGGGGAAAGTTGAGATGAAATTAGTTTCGCGATTAACGCTTGCTACTAGTTGTGCCTTAATGTTTGCTGCTGTAGGGGCTAATTCTGCATCTGCTGCAATTATTAATTACGGTTTCACTGTCGATAGTCTGATAACTAAGGGAGAAGGATTTTTTAGCTTTGATGATTCAGCTTTCAGCAACGATAATATTCCGGTAGCACTGGTTGAGTCGCTAAATTTTCAATTTGACAACAACTCTAATATTTACACTGAAAAGGATGATACTGAATATCCTGGATATCCTGTTGTATTTCCAACCACATTCTTAACAGGTACAGAGTCTGTTGGATTACAATATGTCTTCCCCGATAAAGCTAATCCTTCAAGCTCTATCACATACGACATTAATGGATATGATTTTGCAGTTACTTCTGCCGATAATATCCAAATTGGCTCAGGTAAAGTTACCTATAGGCAAATCCCTGAGCCTACAACTTTAGGCGGTAGTTTCATTGCTTGCAGCATTGGCTGGCTCATGAAGAAAAAGTTAATATCAGGCAAAAAGGTTAGAGCTTAACCTGAGCTTTAGTGTTATAAAGTGGGGAATGTGCTGATATTGTCAAGCATATTCCCTAAGTGACATACTCAAAAGTCCCTAAAGCTTCAAAATTTAAAGTCGTGGATCGACGGGTTCGCTTTCCAATGCCAGAATACCGAAAACACATTCATGGACGCGGCGCAGAGGGGTATGAGCGACAAATCGCTCCAATGCCTCAACACCCAAAGTAAACTCGCGCATAGCCAGAGAACGCTTGTGAGATAATCCACGTTGGCGCAGACGTTGCAGATTCTCTGGGGTTGAATATTCAGGCCCATAAATAATCCGCAGATATTCTTGTCCGCGACATTTGACTGCGGGCTGGATAATGCCGCGACTACCTCGAACGATAAAGTCCATAGGTTTGACAACTATACCTTCACCCCCTACTTTTGTAGATTTTTCCCACCAATAAATCCCCTCTGCCTGACTGCTGGGGTCAGCCAAATCTATTACTTTGTAGGCAGTAGCTAGGAGCAGGGCAGGGTCTTTTTGGCAGATTTTGGAAATTTGCTCTATGTGCCAGCGATGGTCTTTATCAATGTGGACGGCTCCTTCTGTTGCTAGGATGTGGAAAGGAGCTAACTTTAATCCAGAAATATCAGTGACAGACCAGCAGTATTGGCGGTAGGCGGTGACATACTGATCTGCCATATCTGCACGCTGTTGATAATGACTGAGTTGGGTGCTAATATTTACACCGCGATCGCTTGCTTGTTGTAAACAGGTAACAGCATCATTGAGGGCGAGGCGTGATGCCACTCCAACGGGTGCATACTGTTCTCGTAACAGCCCCTGTGCTTTGGCTGACCACGGCATTAGTTCACAGTCTAGGCACACCCAGTCGGTTTGAAATTCTGACCAAAAACCGCTCTGGGAGAGGGCAAGATTTACCCGCGCCAAAAATTCTGTCTCTAATGCTGAATCATCAAAAAACCTCCGCCCCGTGCGCGTATAGCAGATGCCGATTCCCTCATTTACTACACCAAATCGTTTCTCGGCAGCTGCCGAATCTCGGCAAATAATCACAACCGCCCGCGAACCCATGTGTTTTTCCTCGCAGACTACTTGTGTAATTCCCTGATTTTGGTAGTAACTAAAGGCTTGGGCTGGATGTTCCAAAAATCCTGGCAATAGAGATGTTTCTACTGGGGACATAGTGGGGGGTAAATAAATCAGCCATTTAGGATTGGTAGCAAAACGGCTCATCACTTCCAAAGCCGCGATCGCATTTTCTTCCTTAATGGTAATTTTGGACTGAAGTCGGGTGTTAATAATCCGCTTACCCACAACATCCTCAATGTACAATACATCATCCAATTCTTGTTGAGATGTGCGTGTTGCTGTGTTCTGTACCAAAGGTTTTACAGGTTCACAGTATACGCAAGCAGCAGGAACGCTCACCAGTTCTTTTTCTGGATAGCGGAGGGCAGTGAGTTTGCCGCCAAAGACGCAGCCTGTATCTTCTATATCAATAGTATTATTCAGCCATTCTGCTTCTGGTACAGGGGTATGTCCGTAAACCACCATTGCTTCACCGCGATACTCTCCTGCCCAGTTGTAGCGGACGGGTAAGCCAAATTCATCAATCTCACCAGTGCTTTCGCCATAAAGAGCAAACTCGCGCACAGCACCAGACCCCCGTCCCTGCATTTCCTGTTTCATCCCCGCGTGAGCCACTACTAACCGCCCATCATCTAAAAGGTAGTGACTTATTAAGGAATCTAAAAACTTTTGCAGTTCTTTGGTGAAAGGTTCGCGCACTTCATCGGGTAAAGCCTCAATCTCAGCCAGGGTTTGCTCTAACCCATGATTAACCCGGACATTTTTACCGCGTAGTTTCCGCAATAGTTTATTTTCATGATTACCAGGAACGCAGAAAGCTGTACCTGCTTCAACCATGTTTCGCACTAGTTTAACTGTATCTAAGATCCGCGTCCCCCGGTCTACCAAATCACCTAAAAATAAGGCTTTGCGTCCCTCTGGGTGGTAGTAAGTAGGGGCATTCCAGAGTGAAAAAGTAGACAATTCTTCTTCTCTGCTTTTTTGCTCCTTTGCCCCTTCACCTTTTTGATAGCCTAGCTGTTGAAGTAATATTTCGAGTTCATCACAACAGCCATGAATATCCCCAATGATGTCAAAGGGGCCATGTTCATGTTTGAGGTTGTTCCATAAAGGCTGGCGCTCAATTTCAACGGATGCAATTTCTTCTAAAGAGTTGAGAGTGTAGACATAGCGAAAGCCTTCCTTTTCTAAACCCCGTAGAGAACGCCGTAACATTTGGGTATGACGACGCACTACATGAGAACCAAACTGGCGATTGCTACGGAGTTGGTTACGTTCGTGGCATAATTCCTCTGGTAGGTCGAGAACTATGGCGATCGCAAAAGAATGATACTGCCGCGCCATTTGCAGTAAGGGCTTGCGGTCTTCCATCTGCACGTTGGTAGCATCAATTACTGTTAGTTTACCTGCTGCCAGCCGTTTGTCAGCAATGAAGCGCAACACCTCAAAAGCATCTTTGGTAGCAGACTGGTTATTTTCTTCATTCGACACTAACCCCCGGCAAAAGTCGGAAGACAGCACCTCAAAAGGCTGAAAGTGCTGATGAGCAAAAGTGGATTTACCCGAACCAGAAGCACCAATGAGAACAATTAGCGATAGTTCAGGAATAGTTAGTTTCATTTAGTTTGCTCCTGGCAATTATTTATAGCTCTTTCTAGGAATTAACTAGAGGGGCAATTGTCTCTCTTTCCGATGATTCAAATCTGAGGCTAAACCCTTGTATCTTTAAGTCGAGGTAAACTTACCTTTTAAACACTCCCATTTGTGTGGGTGAACCGACTTCTGGATCTTCCGTCCCGATAGGTTGAAATTCCACAGTGTAACCAAAACTTTTTGCTACTTGGTTTGCCCAATTTTGAAACTGCAATCGCGTCCATTCAAAGCGATGGTCTTTATGTCGCAGTTTTCCAGCCGGGAGGTTCTCAAATTTGATATTGTATTCAATATTTGGCGTTGTCACCAGCACCGTTTTAGGTTGGGCAAACTCGAACAAAACTCGCTCAAATGCTCCCAACCGAGGCAAATCAAGATGCTCAATCACCTCAATTACCGTAGCCGCATCATAGCCACTAAAGCGTTTATCCTGGTAAGTGAGTGCACCTTGGATCAGTTGTACGCGTTCCCACTGGTTACGCGTCAGGCGCAGACGGTCTAATCGTTCTTGGGCAACTTCTAGCGCCCTGTAGGAAACATCGACACCTGTAATCTGTTCAAAAAACCCGTCTTTAAGGAGTATTTTCAGCAGATTGCCTTGACCACAACCTAAATCAATCACCCGCTTTGCATTGCTTTGTTTTAGAGCAGCAATCACAGCATCCATGCGTTGCTGATTTAGGCTCATCGGCTTTTCTACCGCCGCCTCTTCTTTAGCATGGCTTTCTTCAGCACTATCTAGATCGGGATCGTCTGACTCTATTAGTTGAGCTAATGCTAGACGAGTTAAGCGTTGCTGTCGTTTCAGGTAACGCCTGGTAATTTGCTCTCGCGCTGGATGGGTAGTTAACCAGCCTTCACCATGACGTAGTAATTTTTCGATTTCTTCATCGCCTACCCAGTAATGCTTATCGTCATCCAATACCGGAATTAGGACGTAAAGATGACTTAACAAATGACTAAGCGGCAACGAGTGCTGAAGTTCGACGCTAAAGTATTGGCTCTGCCCCCAATCAGGGAATTTCTCATCTAAACTATGACCTTCGGCACTGACACTATAGCCCAACGGTTCAAACAATTGCCGCAGAAACTCTTCACCACCACGACAAGGTAAAACCGACAGTTTTGCTACCAAAGGAATAGGGGTTTGCGCTAATTCTGGTAAGTCTTTGCAGCGGCCTCCTAAAGCCGTACTAAGCACCTGAGCGATCGCTACACTTAAAAATGAAGAAGCAACATAAGGGCGATCGCTTACATATTGTTTTAGCCTTGTACCGCCTCCCCGCACCAACTTCACAGGATCAACATCCAACAACAACGCCACCGTACATTTCTCTCTACTAGCTTCTGGGTAGAAAATGTGTGCCTTTCCAAAACTTAGGGCAAAGGACTGACAACGGTCTGGGTGTTTATGCAACAGGTAGCCTAGCTCCGTTGCTGGGGAATGTGTCGTTGTGATTGTCAGCAGCATTTATTTGTACAAAAGTTTAGGGTAAGGAAATAATTTATGAATACTGCTCAAGGATAAGCGATGATATATAAAATTTCTTTCTTAATACTCAAATGATCTTCGTTCATCCCTGACGTTATTTAAATATAGTTTTATTAGTTGCTTGAACATGACAAATTAGTTAGCAAACATTATCAAAATCACCTCCATATACTAATTGTTTAAGTTTATGGACGCAGGTAATTTAAATCATTGCATTCCGCACAACTTGATAGAACAGTTTTTTTATGATGACAGCTTTTGATTTTGCTTTTTCAGAAAGGTTTTGTATTAATAATATATTTGTAATATATATACTACAAGCTGTCAAGGGATAGTACGATTTTTTGAGCAGCTAGAGGACGGAGGATACCATTTTAATTTGAGGTTTGCAGGGCAAACCTGTGGCATGGCGCGACGAGTACATAGAACTACCGAGAGTAAAGTTGCACACGGCCTAAATAATTAAAGCTCCCAAATCCTAACTGACTTTGGGAGCTAAAAATTTTAAGTTCACCGCGACGCCGTTTTACCTAAGTTTATGACCTGGGTTTATCCAGGTGGGAACCTAAATTCCTCGTTTAAAGTTTCCGGGTACATGCCCGGTATACTGCCACGAGAACAGTTGACTCCCTTGTCATTAAAGGCATAGATCAAAAAACTTGATGGCAGTCACCAACGTCGTAGTGCAACTCACCCATTATAGCTTTTCAAAAGATGTTGTGTGTTCAACATCAAAACTTTCTGATCCTTTACCTGGGATACCAGATAGATTCTATGTTGTGGGCGATGGCTGCGCCGACGCTATTAGCGTACGCACTTCTCGACTCTCTAGTTTGATTATCCAATAAAACAGTGACATGTCCTAACTTCCGCCCAGGACGTGATTCTGTCTTTCCATACCAGTGAACGTGCGCTTGGGGGATTTCTGCTATTTGTTGACGTTGGCTTTGGTAATCGCTGTGAGAGTTTTCATACCCCAGTAGGTTCACCATTACAGCGCCAGCGCACTGCAAAGCCGGATTTCCTAAAGGTAAACCACAAACGGCTCTTAGGTGTTGCTCAAATTGAGAAGTTTCACACGCGTCAAGAGAAAAATGTCCAGAATTGTGAGTACGGGGCGCAATTTCATTTACTAGGATTTTGCCATCAGCACTGAGAAATAGCTCAATTCCAAAAATTCCTACTACTTCTAGGCTATTTAATAGAGTATGTGCGATCGCTTGGATTTCTGCTACTTGATTGGGTGTAATCTCAGCAGGCGCAATCACCCGTCGACACACTTGTTGTTCTTGTTGGGTTTCTACCACAGGATAAGTTACAATTTCTCCCTCTATAGAACGAGCTGCAATGATTGCTAGTTCTCTTTCAAAAGGGATAAATTCTTCTAACAAGAAAAGTGATTGATTTAAATTTGTTGTGGTTTCATCACTTAGCTTTTGCTCTAAACTAGCAAAATCCTGAATTATGAAAGTACCTTGACCATCATAACCGTGGCGGCGAGATTTAAGGACTACCGGAAAACCTAGATATTCTATTTTTGATTTGAGATTTTCCACCTCATCAAGGGCGAAAAATTGAGGAACTGGTAAGCCCAAGCCACGTAAATAGCAACGCTGATGATATTTATCTAAAAGAGCAGCTAAAGCTTCTAATCTGGGACGGAAATAAACCCCTTTCTGTGCTAAAACAGATAAAGCATCTAAGTTAACAAATTCGTTTTCAAAAGTGATAACATCGCATTTTTGAGCTAATATTTCCGTAGCAGTTGCATCATCAACTGGCGCAAAAACAGTTTCCTGAGCGATTGACACGGCCGGATCGTTTTCACTAGGAGTTTGTACTACCAATTCTACTCCTAGCTTTTGTGCTGCATCCGCCATCATCCAGGCAAGTTGTCCACCACCAATTACACCAACACGTTTCATTGACATCCTAGAGAATCACGAGTTTGCACGCCTGTTTTGGAATTCACACCACTGGCTTTACCGCACAGTTCTTTGATTTGCGCTCTATCCAAAATTGCATCTGTAAAATCTGCACCGTCTATATTCACATCATTAAAGATGGCGCGGAGCAAAAGAGCTTCTTTGAAAACTGCATCGCTCAAATCTGCCTTAGTCAAGTTTACCTGATCAACCATTGCATTAGTTAAATCTGCTCCGTGGAGATTTGCTTGTGTCATCACTGAAGCACTCATAACTGCTCCCCGCAAGTCAGCGTTTGTAAAGTTAGCTAGTTCCATATTGGCGTTAGAAAACTCCGCAGCTTGCAAACTGTCACCAGAAAAATCACGCCTTGACAACTCAGCATTGCTAAATGACAGCGGATGAGTCCAGTCTACAGCCAGTGCGGGATCAGCCACGCACCATGTAATTATTCCTAAAAGGAACGCCAACCCTTGCCGCCAAAACATATTGAGAGTCAATTTGGTGTCTAATCGCTGCATTTAATTACCGCATTTGAATATTAGCAAGATTGGCTGATTGTAATTGAGACTCGCAGCCTTGCTACTGGACTGAGAGGATGTGTATTTCCCTTGCTTAATATTTTGTAACGCAAAAAGGGCAAATGCTTCTCACCTTAAGCAAAATTATGCCTGCAACTTTGGATAGAGAAGGGTGATAGTTGAGCGATCGCACTTAAATCTATCAAGAAACTTATTACCAAATGCTGATGCGAATGACTGAACTAACTTGATTATAATACTAAGTAATCTCAAATCAACATAGTATACAATAGGATTTATCTCTCTTTATGAAGTCAAATTTCTAATTCTAAAGAAATAGTTTAGCCGGATAAAGCAATGCCTACGCTTGTTAATTTGTTCACAATTATTAATTTTGAAATTTAAATTTTCCGATATTAAGAGTTTTATTAAGCAGTAATACTCATTACTTATTTACAATTCTTTACTTTCAATGTTTCAAGTAAAGTTTATTGTCTTTTCAAGTAAACAGTCCCAATGAACTGTTAGTCTTTTAATTAATGAAAGCAAGATTTGGGCGTAATTATATGCGTCTCAACTGCTTGACAAAGCTTAAAAGTTGGATAATTAGCGTTAATTTTATAGCGATTAGTTAATTCTTCAGGAATCTCTAAAGATTTACATTCACCAAGTACACAACTTCTACAAACCGAACTCCGAAACCCGATGATGAATCATTACTCACTTCAATGGATTGAGACATGGTGCCAAGAAAATGGCTGGACAGATTTATTTGTCGAGCGACGTAACAACTTCTGGGCTTTCCCTCCGGGTGGGGTAATGCCGGAACCAATTCCAGTTCACGTTCTCAGAGTGATTAAAGCCGAGAAAGGATTGACTTTTGAAGAAAGATTGTGGTCGATGTCCGCAGTAATTGGCACAATCGTAGCTGTTCTTTTTACCATTTGGTTTCAGTCGCCCATGCCATTAGTTTTGGCTTTCGCTTTTAACGCTGTTACGGTGGCTCAATTTGAACTTGAAGATGCCTAAATTATTATTTTGGGCTTTGCAATTAAAAACTGCTCTTGTCAACTTTTAGCAAGAGCAGTTTTTAATTTCAGGAAAAGAGACGAAATCACCATATATCGATTGATCAAAACGTTTTAGTACATAGTTGACCTTTTGGGTAGGATTTAGACTTGGGCAGATTTTTTACAGGTACGTTGCGATCGCAATTATCTTAAAACATTTCAGTGAAATGGATACAACTTACAAAATTTGCAGCGGATGTACTAACGGAAGTGGGCGAACGGCCGACATCTGTATTAATCGAAGCGATAGCGTAAGAGTGTGCTGAAGAAAACAGAAAAAAGCCTAAAATCATTTTTTTGAGTGACCCTTTGCTGACGCGCGATCGCAGCCGCTTGGAAAGAAGCTAGTACCGTGCAGAAGTTCCCGACCTTGAGACAACTTAGGGGATTTTCGCACGAGAAACAGACAATTTACCATTTTCAAGAATCTTTGCAACACATCAATCTCTCAATAAGCCCAACCTATGCTTTAGCCCCTCAGGCCTTGTATCTCTAGCATCTATAGCGGTTTTTTGATGGATAGAATACACTACTTTAGTCTCTAGCCTCTAACCCCTTTGTCTCACCAAAGAATATTGTACACAATCTCCAAGGGCTATATTTTAGATTACGTAATGCAACAGTTGTCTCTTTTCTCTGATGTGTCTAGCTCCGAGCCAACAAATACAAATTGGTTCCAGAATATTTTAACCATTCTTGCAGTGAGGCAAGAACCAGCATGGACTGATAATTTTGGTAAATCTCTCCGCCAATGGCTGATCCAACAAGGACATACTCCCATTAAAACACTTAGTTTATTTTCTGGTGGTGGTGGGTTAGACATTGGATTTCATGATGCTGGCTTTGAAATCATTCAAATGGTAGAACTTGAAGCCAAGTATGTTCAGACTTTAAAAAGAAATTCCTTACCAGATAAGTGGCTAGAAGGCTCTGAACCTATATGTATTGATATTAGAAAGTATTTACCTGAACCTCATCTGACAGTAGATTTTATTATTGGAGGCCCTCCTTGTCAAACTTTCTCTGCTGCCGGACGTAGGGCGGCTGGAGTGTCTGGAACAACTGATGTTAGAGGTACACTATTTCAAGAATATGTTCGTATTCTGAATCTGCTTAAGCCTAAAGGATTTCTATTTGAAAATGTATATGGGATTACTGGTGCTAATGGAGGAGAAGCTTGGCAAGAAATTCAAGAAGCTTTTAGAGAAGTTGGCTATAATATTTATTTTCGTATTCTTGATGCCGCTGATTATGGAGTACCTCAACATCGGGAGCGTTTATTTATTGTTGGATTAAAAGAGAGTGAATATTTATTTCCCTATCCTACTCATGGGCCTGATTCTCTTAATCAAAATTCTTATTATTCAGCAGGAGAAGCTATAGAAGGCGCTGATATTTCAGAGGTTGAAACAGGCCTAGGTTTAGGCGGACGTTTTGGACATCTGCTCGAACATATACCACCTGGACTAAACTACAGTTTTTATACAAAAGAGATGGGTTATCCTAACCCAATATTTAGCTGGAGATCAAAATTTTCAGATTTCCTCTACAAAGCAGATCCAACAAATCCACTACGCACAATTAAGGCACAAGGTGGACAATATACCGGCCCTTTTAGTTGGGAAAATCGTAGATTTTCAATCGCAGAGTTAAAGAGATTACAGACTATTCCTGATGACTATGAAATTCTTGGTAATAGGCAAGTTTCTATTGAACAAATCGGAAATTCAGTACCTCCTCAACTTGGCCGGATATTGGCTCTTAGTATTCTAGAACAAGTAATTAAAGTTGAATTACCTTTCCCTATAGTTTACTTACCTGAAAATAAAAAACTAGGTTTTCGGCAGCGTAAAAGAAAGTTAACTGAAATTTATTATAAAAAGGCTAAATCTGCAATTGCAGAATTATGTAAAACAGGAAAAATTTTATCTGTACCTCGTTTTCAATATGAAAACAAAGGAAAAATGATCAGATTTTTATCTGCTGATTTCTCTTGGACAAATGAACAAAGCCCTGAATGTATAAAAATTTATATATCATACGATTTGAATGATACTTGCTGGACATTGACAGCAGGTATCAATGATAATTGTGAAGGAGAAGATCAATTCATTATAGATATTAATCCATCTTATGGTCACGATGAATGGGTTCTGGGAACACGTTCAGTTAAGCTTTGTGGTAAGGCTCTTGATATACAGTTATATACATCTCTTTGGAAAGCTTTTGAAGAGAAGTTAACTGAAGCTACAGGAAAAGCGGATTTAGTGCAGTTATCTGGATATTATCAATACAATGCCCGAATTAGTGGAATAATAACCTTTCATCCTCAATTGAAGGTTAATTCACTTTGGCGTGTAATCCAATGTGTGGCAAGGTGTATTGGTACTGCTGCTCAACTTTCCGCTACAGAGCTTGCAGACCGATGGGGTGTGAAAGCAGAAGATGTTTTCTCCTATCTTCAGTCTCTACGAGCTATAGGTTACGAAGTTAGAAATCATAACACAAATCCACAAATTCCCAAAGGGGAGTATTTAATTCCTTACGCCTTTCCTACGCTAAATCCTAAAAGTGTGCAACTTCGCAAAAGCCTATAAACACATCATGAATGAGCTACACCTGAGAGTCTACACAAACAGAAGTGAGTTGGTTTTACCTGATGGAACAATTCAATACTTTCGAGAAGGAGGAATGAGTCAAGCCGCAAAGACACGGTACAAAAAAATAGCAGCAGAATTGTCTGGAGGTTACTTAGAGAGACAGATTTTGTTTTGCAGAGATTTTTCATCGAATCTTGATTTTTTGCCACTGATTCCAGATCATAAACATCTTTTAGATAGACTTGTACAGTTAGTGACCGCCGATGTTGGTAAAGCATTACTAGCTTTGTCAATACTACAGTTGTGCATTAAAGCAATTGAGCCAGAGCAGAGTATTAGGTTACACAAAGGAAGTATTAGGACTACAAAGGACTTTTCTTGGTGTGATGGTATTTCTATGCGTTCTCTCGATAAACAATACATTACACCTGTGTTACGAAAATGTGAACTACTAAGCTTGAATGCGGATGGTTTCATGATGACACGAAGTTTAGCAGAAAATTACCCTTACTCATCTGTATATAAAGCTAATATAAAAGGCGCACGTTCTGAATGGATAAGTCTTGTTGAGGCAATTGAGAAAGATGAAATAGTTTCTGAATTAGCACTACGCTATCTTATTTCGCAACTACTTAATCAAGCAGAAAAATTTAGAAGATTAGCTTCCCAGACTATAGATAATTTGATTTCCTTTTTGGGAGCAACAATTCTTGATAAAGGAATTTCATTAAGTCTTATACTGCGTCATATTAATCAATCTGATTATGCTGCTCGTTTAATGGAGATAGCCATGCATAGCTTAATGCAGGCTATGCAAGAATATCAAGTTTTTCCCAACAGTTTGCTAAAACCACTTTCGCAAATGCGATCAGCCAATAAGAAGCATGGCAATATCGGTGATATTGAACTTTTAGAGGATAGGCAAATTGTGGAGGCTTGGGATGCTAAATATGGTAAGTCATACTTGCGAGATGAGATTGAGGAGTTATCAGAAAAACTGGAAATACATCCCGCCGTTAAAAAGGCTGGTTTCGTTACAAGTCTTAAAGCTGAACGTATTGATGAACTTGTGCCTAGATGTCATGAAATTGAAGAAATATTTGGAATATCCCTTGAAATACTTACTTTTGAGGAATGGGTAGAACTACAATTTTTTCATACATTAACAGAAGAGGTTGCAACTGAACAAGAACTTGCTTCTGCTTGGCTCATAGCTTACACAGAATCTTTAGCGCAGCAACGCAGGGAGATTGCTCCAATTGACGAACCATGTTATCAATGGCTGCTTAAACTAAACGAGACTCTGATAAGTCAATAGCTGAATGCCGCTCATATTCAAGAATTGGGTGAAGTGAGAATTGAAGCAAGCGCTCATACTTATTTTATTAAGATTTTCACCTGTTCGAGTGTGCTATTCGCTTCAAAAGCTCTAATTTTACGCTATATCGCGTAGATTACCTTCTAAAGAATCACTTGAGTTAAACATTTGCTAGATGCTACCTTCTACAAGGTGACACAGGATTTGGAGTGGTTTTTTTAATGAAGCACAGACACAAAGTAGCTTATAGCTTAACATCGCTGATCAGTCTCAATTTAATATCTACATTAGTTGCATTTGATTCCGCAAAAGCCACAGTACCGAGAACCCCAGATAAAAATGTCAATTGCGAGATTTTAGTTGTAGGTGGTGGACTCTCTGGTGTCGCCACAGCTTACGAGGGGTTACTAGCCGGACGAACGGTTTGCCTCACGGAAATTACTGACTGGTTAGGAGGACAAATTTCTTCTCAAGGGACATCTGCGTTAGACGAACGCCCAACTCAGCGTGCCCTTAAATTCTATTCGCGCGGCTACCTAGAATTGCGAAACCGGATTGGGCGCAAATATGGTGAACTTAACCCCGGTGACTGTTGGGTAAGTGACTCTTGCTTTCTTCCCCGCGATGCTCACAACATTCTGGTTCAGATGCTCAAAGATGCCGAGAAGCAAGGCAAAGGGAAGCTGCAATGGTTTCCTAATACGGTAATTAAGGATTTAGAAATCGCTGCTGATGGCAAAATAATTAATGGTGCGATCGCGATTCAACATCAACCACCAAAAGGCGCACCACCCCTTAATACTTTTACTTTATCTCAAGTTATTGAAGATGCTTATCGCTACGAAAACTCATCTCAATTTACCAAAACTATTCTCCGTTTCCTCCCTAAGGAAGCGAAAGGGGATGCTCCTAAGTGGTATGTCGTAGACGCTAGCGAAACTGGAGAAATTATTGCACTAGCTGATGTTCCCTACCGATTAGGCATTGATGCTCTTTCCTACCTGGAACCTTCTTCTTCCAGCGCCAATAATGATCCTTATTGCCCTCAAGGCTTTACCTATACTTTTGCAATGGAGGCAACTAAGGAACCTCAACCGCAGACGATGCCCCCATTTTATTCACAATATGCACCATATTTCAGCTATGAATTAAAACGACTGGCTAACTTTGACTTAGTTTTCACCTATCGTCGCATTTGGAGTCCAAACAAAGGGAAACCCACAAAATTTGGCGGTGTAAGTTTTACTGCTGCTACACCAGGGGATATTTCTATGCAAAACTGGACTTGGGGTAACGACTACCGCCCTGGAACAGCCCAAGATAACCTGATTTACAGTCGCCAACAGTTAGAAAGTACTGGGCAGTTAAAACCAGGGGGCTGGATGGGAGGACTGCGAACAGAAACCCTCCGCAAAGGTGAGGAAAATGCTATCTCTTTCTATCATTGGTTGGTAGCTGGAACTACAGATTCTCAATTGGGGGAAGGTGTAAAGCAGCAGCAACCTAATAACCGTTTTGTTTCCGGGTTAGATTCGCCAATGGGGACAGTACATGGCTTATCAAAATACCCTTATATGCGAGAAGGACGCCGCATTATTGGACGCCCCAGTTGGGGACAACCTGGAGGTTTTGCTATTTGGGAAATTGATATTTCTCGCCGAGATTACAATGATGAGTATTACTCTAAGACTCTGCCAGCAGATATGTATCGGCAGTTAAAAGCCGCGCTAGCAGGATTGGAAGCCACATCTGTAATTAGCGGTCAGATTTCACCAGACAAAGCAATGCGGCGGACTCGTTCTACCATCTTTCCCGATTCTGTCGGTATTGGTCACTATGCTATAGATTTCCATCCTTGTATGGTGAATAGTCCCGCAGAAGCCCCTGGTAATATAGAACGTCCAGGTGAAAGACGTGGTGCAGGCCAAGCTTATCCCTTCCAAATTGCTCTGAGGGCAATGATTCCCCAGAAAATTGACAATTTGCTGGTAGGAGGTAAAAGTATTGGTACTAGCCATATTGCTGCTGCTGCCTATCGAGTCCATTCCTTTGAATGGTCGGCTGGCGCAGCTGCGGGAACTGTTGCTAGTTTTGCTATCAAAAATGCGATCGCACCTTACCAACTAGTCGATGACTTACCCAAACAAGAGCCACAACTAGAAGCACTCAAACGGCTTTTGCAACAAAATGGCAACCCCACCGCCTTCCCCGACACATCCATTTTTAACGAAAACTGGGATAATTGGCGGTAAATAGTCATTGGTCATTTGTCCTTAACAAATGACAAAGGACAAATGACAACGGACAACTAAACAATGAACTAAACTAGTTACTTATAGTGTAGTTTTGTCAAATCCTCTTGACCAATTGTTCTATGGTTACGACACTTTCAGCAGATGTTTACGGGATGGCCACAGCACCAACTGTAGCTCCTAAACAGTCTGATCAAGTTACCCGTAAGACTTATCCAAATTATAAAGTGATTGTATTAAACGATGATTTTAATACATTCCAACATGTGGCTGAATGTTTGATGAAATATATTCCAGGGATGAGTGGCGATCGCGCGTGGGATCTGACTAATCAGGTACACTATGAAGGTCAAGCGATCGTCTGGGTCGGTCCCCAAGAACCTGCGGAACTTTATCATCAGCAGCTGCGCCGAGCAGGTTTGACAATGGCACCTCTAGAAGCAGCTTAATTATTATGGGCAAACCCACCGCAGACTCTCTCGGAGCGGCTTCACAAAAAGCTGCCAGACTGGTTTGGAATCACTCGACACACCTTTCTGGCCTTATTCCAATTTTAGAACGTCTTTGTCAGCAAGATCATATCCAAACCGTAACGCCGGGAGTAATTGGGCGGGCAAGAGGTCATTGCCCGAAAATGCAACTGCGTGTCTCAGTACCGATTCGTGGCGGCTATAAAGTAATTGCACGGCAGGGGAAAACAGTACAAGAGGTGTTTATTTTAACCCCTATGACCCAGTTAGAATTGGAAACGGCATTAGCGATCGCTATGAAATCTTAATCATGCCCAGTTCCCAATTCCCCGTGCCCTACGCCTCATGACTATTCCTCAACACGGTGTACTGCAAATTTGTGTAGTGGCAGACTAACGATGCAAGAAAAAGTTAAGAAATATGACAGAGCCGTAGTTATTCTCAAAGTCATGACCAAAGATTCCCAGTCGGGTAAAACTAGTTTTTCTATACCAAAGGCTACACAGTAAACTAGCCAGTAAGTAAAGCTCATCCTAAATAAAATCTGCTCTGTTTCTTCCACATCATTTTTTTGCTGCTTACCGTCCCACAGTAACGCCAGCCCAATAATGCAAGCTACACAGGAAACAGCAACTACAAATTCGTGACAAAATATATTTAACGAATGCATTTGTGTTTATCCCCACATTTTTCACTTAAAGATCAGTCTAAAGGAATATTCCTTGCACAAATACAAATTATTTACAAACCTCAATAGAGTGATGCAATTTATGTAAACAAATGCAACAAAAATTGTTTTTTTACAAATCTGAATATTCTTAATAAGAATTAAATACTTTTGTTAATTAGGTATTTGAGAATTAGAGGTTACTGATTAGATCAAAAGCAAATATGGAGTCCTTCATGCATTATTCGATAATAAACTGCTGATTCTTGAACTTAAGACTCTAGACAAACTCAAAAATGAGCCGCAAATGCAAAAATTCTTGGTTTGGGTAAGAAAGCAAGACCCAGCCAGGTAAGCGAATTTCAGTCCATCGCTAAACGTCAGCGCTCAATCAGAAGTAGCCGAAGCTTTGTTAAATCACCTGAGTCGAGCAATAGAAAATTTGGCAGCAGTGGCAGAGTATTTGGACGGATAGCAATACAAAAGGTACTTTCTGCTTACCAATTATTAAATATTTTGTGGCGATGTGATATAAACGCTACACAGCAACTTGGATCAAGCTAGAATTTTCCTCAAGAATATTTATTTCATCTTGAGATAGTATTTTAGGTTGCATTTGTTGCAAGTCGCACAGCACGATTTTGAGATCATCAGCATTAAATTTATAGTATTCAGTTAAACTACCGATGGGATGATTAAAATCTCGATAGCGATGTTTGAAATATAATTCAACATTACCTCGATGTTCCCAGCTTGCGAGTACCCTAATTGCAACAGTTTGGTAGTGTGCAAGTAAATCTATTTCTACTTCTGCTACTCGCTTGATAACAGGTCTTTGGGTTACTCCTATTTTATGCAGAGTAGCAATATTAGTTTCAACCTCTAAAAAATATAGTTTACAAGATAAAATACGTTGAAGTTGAGCGCGATACAGTTTTAAATCAGTAAGTCTGTATGCTAAGTCTGGAGCGTTTTTGTGCTTGGCGTGTTTAAAAGCTAGCTCCAGCTTCAGTAGTTTTTTAAGTAATAGGGGCGACTGCACATCGTTGAATTGTCTGAACTCTAGCGCTCCGACAGGAACTTTTCCCAAATCACTAAATTCATACTCAGGTGGGGTTAAATAGACGTTTTTTCTTAACACCCCTGCTTTGAGTAAACCAGAAGTAACTAAGTAGGAACTAATAGGGTAGTTTTTGGCTCCGTACTCCTGCCAAAGCAACTTTAACTGTGCCAAATCCTTGCCAGATAATTGAACGTTGAAATTGTCATAGAGTGGCAGAGTTGGGAATTCTCGGTTAGCTATGGGGCGGCAGGTTTGATCATTATGAGCAAAATGATGCTCTTTCACCTTGCCTTTTTTAGCAGTTAGACTACTATTACAGTAAGGACACTTAAGTGAAGTCTTACCCCTGTTAACATCTTCAATACATATCAATATCCCATCTTCATTTACACCATATTTTAGCCACATTGTCATACCATTATTGAATAGTTAAAGTTGCTTTTACAAGTGTGCTTCAACTTTTCAAAAATGTATCTATCTTCTGGAGTAGGGTAATGTGGGTTTGAAAAATGTAATTAAAGATAAAGTTTGTATTAATTAATACTGCAAAAGTTCTTAGAGGAAAACTCAAGAACTCAACTTTCTTCTCTGCAAGCCACTACGTGAACGCTTGAATTTCAAGAATGGGAGCGATGCCTACGGCGGGCTGCGCCTACGCCAACACCGATGCGTAGCAAACATAGCATTGCCACACAACGTTTACGCCAGTTTTTAGCCAAAGGTCAGTTTTTATGTTTGAACAACAACCTGAAGATTTACGATTTTATGTTAAACAGTTAGCTACCAAAGCTTTACAAAGTTCAGAGCCATCGGCATGGTTTGAAGTTTTATATGCCGGAGCTAAAGGTGATACAGCAAAAATTCCTTGGGCAAAGTTAACTTCTCACCCTTATCTACAAGATTGGTTGACAAATCATCAACCGTTCACTTCTGGACAAAAGGCGCTAGTTATTGGTTGTGGTTTGGGAGATGATGCTGAAGCTTTAGCTCATCTAGGATTTGAGGTAACTGCTTTTGATATTTCCCCCACGGCGATCGCTTGGTGTCAAGAGCGATTTCCCAATTCGACTGTCAACTATATAGTTGCAGATTTGTTAGCAATTCCCTCACAATGGCATCAAGCTTTTAACTTTGTTTTTGAATGTCGTAATATTCAAGCTTTGCCGTTGAATGTGCGTTCTTGGGTTATCTCCTGTGTTGCCTCCATTGTTGCTCCCGGTGGCACACTTTTGCTGATTACTCGTGTTCGAGATACAGAAGTTGAACCCTCTGGCCCACCTTGGCCATTATCAGACTCGGAACTCAAACAATTTGAAAATTTGGGATTACAGCAAGTAGAAAAATTCGTGTTTTTAGAATCTGAGCAAATTGACGTTAAGCAAGTGCGGATTGAATATCAATTAACATCCTCTGAGCGCTAACCGCTTGGGTTCTGGCGGAGGTTTCCTGGGAGGTGTCAGATGAGCTACTCATAGCTCTTTTCAACAGCAGATGAGTAGTTGATTATTATTAATATTAATAGTTATTATTCGGGTTTCCGAACCGATAAATTAGAGTAAATCGTATTTTTTTTACTATCTAATGCGGACATAGCTTTAATACCAATTCACAAAAATTCTGATACATATAGATTTCCCGTAGGGGCATGGCATTGCCATGCCCCTACCAGCGTATTTGTATCATTATTAAAGTGAAATGGTATCAGCTATTTCTTGAAATGTTATTAGTTCAAGAAATTTGGTCTACGACTACCACCATTTCTACCAACAGCAGGAATTTCCAGTAAGCTATCTGTAGCTTTGCCAGTACCGTCATTGGTAACAGAAGTAGAGTTACCTGGATGTCCATTAGGAATGAACAGTTGTGGGTGGTCAAAGGGCGCTTTATCAGTGACGACTCGCTCATCAGTAAGCCCTTTCAGGAAAGCCACCAAGTCATCTTTTTCTGTTTGGCTTAATCCCAATGGACGGAGAATGCCTTCTTGGCGGAAATCTCCACCACGATTGTAGAAGTCTACCACTTGCGGCAAAGTCAAATAACTACCATTGTGGAAGTAAGGGGCGGTGAGTTCTATGTTACGTAGTCCAGGAGTCTTAAACTGCCCGTCTGCAACTACTTTGTCACTGGAGTTAACTGTAATATTGGGGCTTGAACCGAGAAGTAATGGGAATTTACCCAAAGCAGCCACCCGCGACTCCGAAAGCGGATTACCAAATGGGTCTTGACCACCAACACCAATGTCTTCTAGGGTGGGTCTAACACCGATATTGAAGTAACCTGTGTCCGAGACGGTTCTGGGGGTGGATGTGCTAGCTCTGAGCCTTTGGTTTTTGACGTTGCTAACCGAGGCACTGCTGAGTTCTAACCCACTATGGCAGAAGATGCAGGCAGCTTTGCCCTCAAACAGTTGTTTGCCTCGTTGCTGCTGCACGGTGAGGGCACTAGTGTTTCCTTCTAAGAAGCGATCGTAGGGCGTATTATTGGCAATGAGTGTAGACTCGTATAACTGAACTGCAAGCCCAAAGAACAGCGAGAAGTTATACTCCAACAGTGTGTACTCATTGGTTTTAGAAGAGTTATCAGGACTGTTGACAAAAGTCCGTTTACCTTCAGCATCAACTTGGATGAGTCGATTAGACTTCCACCACTCCGGCTTAAAGGCATCTTTAATCATCTGCTCGTAGGTTTTATCCTTCAGTCCAGGTTGAGGCGATCTACTGTCTGCACCTAAAACGCTGTCTTGTGGATGCACAACCTGTTTGCCTAGCGGTCTGAGGCTAGTTAACTTTTGCCCCAGTACTCGGGGAAGCTTTGTACCCCTAATTGACAGAGCATTTTGCAGCAGTCCACTGATAGATGTACTATTGTCAATTTGCGCCAACTTATCAGTAATTTCTTCAACGGAACTGAGTAGCGGGCCAACCAGAGTATCAGCAATATTATCTAGATCATCTAGCGGCAGCTGACTGAGAGATTTTCTCTTGTCAATTCGCCCGAACTTATCACCAATTTCTTGAAAAGTGCGACCATCAGCAGACGACTCAAAGGAACTGAGCGGCGGGCCGAGCGCCTGAGAAGCCAAAGACGAATTATTCAATCTGATTTTGACAAATTTGAGCTGATTTGGCTTTTCTGCTTTCACCACAGAGGCGTTGGGGTCTCTTAAACCGAAGGGATTCACCCCATTAAAGATATCCTGTGCGCTTCCATCCCAGAAGTTGCGGAAGTTGAATGCTGCATTAATTACGCTTGGTGTGTTACGCGGTTGGACGCGACGCACATTTGTACCTCCCACGTTAAACACCGGATCTAGCTCGGTTTTTACTTCGTCTTCCGCGCTACCAGGTTTAACATCTACAAACTTCGCATTGGAGACTCCCTGAGAGGAACTGACATCGTTACGGTCAGACACAACTGTTGTAGAATCATTTGGGTTTGACAGCTTATGGAAGGGAAAATCTTCTTTTCTTAGCTGGTAGTTTGGTGCGCCACCTACATTAAAAGCTGTATCTGGATTCACTGTACGATCAGCGTTAATCCGCAAAAGCCCAGGAGATACCTGATTTTTGGATCTATTGTCGGCTCCAGCATGGAAGTGACAAGTAGCACAGGAGGTCTGTCCGTCGCTCCCAACCTGCATATCCCAAAAAAGAGTTTTTCCTAATTTGATCGCGGCTGCTTTGTCTTTTACAAAGTCTCCAAGATTGTCAGGCTCTGGAACTGATACACTCTTAAGCGAAGCTGGCGGTTTTGTAACCTGCGCTGATACACTATTTCCAGCTATTACTGCTGCCAAAATAATGGCAGCAATTGTTATAGTCTTTGAAAATTTTGATTCCGAACGATTAAGCTTGCCATATCTAAATCTCCACTCTTGGCGCTTTATTTTTGTCACCAAAGATTTGAGCAAAAACCGACCTCTTGAAGTCAGTAGCAAGTAAATTAATAAGCCTGTAATAAAAATTACTAAGCTTACTATGGGTAAAATTCCCATATGTTTTTGTACTAGAACAACACCGGGGAAATTATACATCCGTAATCAAATTTCAAATGTAATATTATTGTAAAGAATTACAAATATTACAAATTTTATGTAAACAAAAAACGCCATAGGGCTACCAAAAAGTAGGGTAGAATAAGCTGTTCTAGATTTATTGAACTGGCATTAAAATGCTTTATCTACAAGAGCTTGATAAAATTTAAGTATGCAAATTAGATATGTTCTAATTTATCCTCAGCCCTACTTTAAGTAAAATATTTTAATGTCACTACATCAAAGTTCTGGTCGCTGGCGCTTAGGGCTAGCTTTATCGCTATTGACGGTCTTATTGTGGGGAATTTTACCTATTGCTCTGACGGTAACTCTACAAGTACTTGATGTCTATACAGTCATTTGGTTTCGCTTTTTTATATCTTTCTTACTGCTTGGTATGTATTTAGGGATACGCGGTAAATTACCAAAGTTAGAACAACTGCGTTCTGCTTCTTGGAAATTATTAGCGATCGCTACACTCTTTTTAGGGATTAATTACTTTCTATTCATGCAAGGTTTAGCACTAACATCGCCTGCGAACGCTGAAGTTCTCATTCAATTATCTACCCTTTTATTAGGTTTTGGAGGGTTAGTGATTTTTAAAGAACGTTATCGGCTGTATCAATGGATTGGTGTAAGTGTAATGATTTGCGGTTATCTTTTATTTTTTCGGGAACAACTAACAAATTTAATTACAGCGCATGGCACATACATACTAGGTAGTCTTTTGATTGTGCTAGGAGCAATGGCATGGGCTATTTATGCTTTAGCACAAAAGCAGTTATTACAATCTTTATCTTCTCCTAGTATCATGCTGATTATTTACGGGGGATGTGCTTTATTATTCACTCCTCTAGCTAAAATAAAATCACTTTTTATACTTGATAGTTTCCATTTATTAATACTGATTTTTTGTGCTTTGAATACTTTAATCGCTTACGGTGCTTTTGCCGAAGCCTTAGAACATTGGGAAGCATCACGAGTTAGTGCAGTATTAGCTTTAGCTCCCATTGTGACATTAATATCAGTCGCGGTTGTATCAGTTATTGCTCCTAATTGGATACCATTAGAACACTTCAGCTTCATAGCAATATTAGGAGCGAGTTTAGTAGTCACAGGTTCAGTAGCGATCGCACTGGGAAAAACTAATTAAGAAGAATACCTTTCAGGATTTATACTGGCTTTTTCATTGAGTGAATTTGTGCCATCTTCAAAGCTACAATATAAATACTGAGGCAGAGTATTTTTTATTTGTTATGATTTGATAGTGAAGGCAAACTACGAGAGTCAGCCTCTTATAAAATGGATATTTTACCCATCTACTTGACTCTGTAGTATCTGATTTTTGACATTGTAGCCAAGAAAGAAAATTCTTGAAGAAGAATTCAGAAATCAGAATTTAGTAGTCAGAATTAATTATTAGAGCAGTCTAACTCCTAAATTCTGTTTTGATAAAATCCAGGCTAATAACTTTAAGTAAACCAAGCAGGGCGCCCGAATAACTACCAAAGCCAACACCTGATAAAACCAGACCACCGAAATAGTTGAGCGATGAATAGTTTGTTTGGTAATTGGGCCAGCACCCTGAGAAAAAATTCCCTATTGCTGGTTCTTTCAATGGTGCTGCCAACATTTGGAATTAGTAATTCTGTATTGGCAGCAGAGCAGATTTATGCATCTTATTCAGGTTTAGAGCTTTCCATTTCAGTCGCTACTTTAGAAAACTACGCTAAAACAGGTGTAATTAACGAAGATTTGGCAGCTTATCAGCAATATCTGCCTCTACAACAGCTTCAAGAATTGCGACAGATTTTACTCAATCGTGTGAAAGTCAGTCCAGTAGTAGTTTCGCAACTTCTCTACACACCGCAAGGAGAATTTTTGCTGCAACGGTTAGCGCGAGTCATTAAAAGCAGTCACCCAGAACCAGGATTTGGTACTTTACGTTCGGCGCTAATTTTAGCCTCTGCTGAATCGTCCGGCTTGACACTTTTGAATGTGTTGCGGAAATATCCCACCAGCAGCATTCGCCTTGATGTCGCAGAGACTTTGGAAATAGCTACAGAATTGGAGAAACTTGTTAACCAAACCCATCGAGCGATCACAGCAGTTTCCCAAGGGTCTAAAATAGAAGCTGCTACTATCAAACAACCAAATTTATCGCAATTACCTGATTTACAAGTTCCGGGAAAGTTGAAGTCGCAAAAATACACCCTAAAGTTTTTTGACTCAACACGTAATCGGCTTTTATTAACTGATGTTTATATTCCCAATGTCCAGAATACCGCACCCATAATTGTGATTTCTCACGGCTTGGGTTTAGATAGCAGCAACTTTCAATATTTAGCCACTCACCTAGCTTCTTACGGATTCGCCGTCGTCGTTCCCAATCATCCTGGTAGTGATGCTAAACAATTACATTCTCTGTTAAATAGACGCGCCAGTGAAATAGCAGAACCAAGTGAATTTAAAGACAGACCTTTAGATGTCACATATATCCTGAATCAATTGGAAAAAGGTAATCAATCTGATTCACGGTTTAAAGGTCGCCTAAATCTGCAACAAGTGGGAGTATTTGGTCAATCATTGGGAGGCTACACAGCCTTAGCCCTAGCAGGCGCTAAAATCAACTTTGAGCAGCTAGAACAAGACTGTCAACCAGCAGCACTGCAAAATACCTGGAATATGTCTTTACTGCTTCAGTGTCGCGCTTTAGAATTGAGCATCAGCAAGTCTGGCAAGGATTATAACCTGCGAGATGAGAGAGTGAAAGCTGCGATCGCAGTTAATCCCATTACTAGTTCTATTTTCGGCAAAGCTGGCTTAAGCCAAATTAAAACTCCAGTGATGATTGTCAGCAGTAGTGATGATACAGTTGCACCAGCTTTATCGGAGCAAATTCTACCTTTCTCCTGGCTTGCAAATTCACAAAAGTATCTCGTCATGCTTGTAGGTGGCACTCACTTTTCCACCATTGGCAATGGCAACCCCGCAAATCAACAAGTAGCATTACCTGCCGATATGATTGGCGATGCCTCCCAAGCGCGTCGTTACATGAATGTTTTGAGTTTACCTTTCTTCCAAACTTATGTTGTAGGAAAACCGCAATATATTTCTTACCTAAACGCCGCCTACACTCAAAGCATTTCTAGTAAGTCGCTTGGTTTGAATCTCGTCAAGTCGTTGGATACAACCGAATTAGCACAACTGCTGGATATTAAAGGAGCCAAACCCGCAAAAAAAAACTCCCCAACACCATAGTCAGCTTCGGATTTTGGATGTTGGATATTGGTATTGCATTGCTGCATGTGATGATTTTTATTTGACTTTGTACAGACGTAAGTTAAACAATCGCTAAATCAGTTAAGTCGCCTTTGTAGCCACTAATCTCAACAACAGCATCAGTAAGGGCAAAAAATCCATTACTACTGTCATTGAGTGCCACAAAAGTCCGCCCATTATTGCCTGTACCTAAGGTAAAAGTTGCCGCACCTTTAGCCACAAAAGCAGTTGTACTCAATATCTGTTGTACGTCTGACAGATTCAAACTTGCAACCGAGCCAAGTTGAAGCAAATTGGTGGCTGAAACTGCATTCAGACCATCAATTTTATCTTCACCGATTTTTAGGTCAGTAATTTTATCAAAACTAGACAGCAGCGAATCACTTAGGTTGTTGATTACAAATTCATCATTCCCACAACCGCCTGTGAGGGTATCACTACCAGCGCCACCGTTGAGGATATCATTACCGTTACCAGCAACTATTTTGTCATTTCCTGCTAATCCAAATAGTTTATCGTTGCCGTTTTTCCCGAAAATTTGATCGTTGCCAGTTCCACCAGTGAGTGTATCTTTACAACTGCTACCGTATAAGGTTTTATTCGGTACATTTGCATCGTTGGTGGTTGTACTGAGCAGTTGACCGTTGGCATCATATAAATAACTGGCAACTGCATCAATAATACCATCGCTGTTATTGTCAATATCTGCTGAAGTTAGTTTGCCATCGGCATCGTAGTTGTAACTGGTAATCTCGTCAGCCAGGCCATTATTATTTTTGTCAACTACCTGTGCAGTGAGTTTGTTGTTAGCATCGTAGCTGTAAGCAGTTACCTCATCAATGATGCCATCCTGATTATTGTCAATCTTCTGTGTAGTTAGTTTTCCCTTAGCATCGTAGCTATAGATACCAACTGCATCAATTACATCATCATTATTAAAATCATAACTGGCGCTTGTAAGTCCATAGATATAGGTAGTCACACTTTCAGCTATGCCGTCGGACTTTAAGCCATAGATACCATCAGTTTCGCCCTCGCTATTGTAGTCAGAGCTAGAGGATGTCAGATTGCCGTTGGCATTATAAGTATAGGTTGTGACACTCTCAGCTATGCCGTCGCCAATGTAGTCTAGGCTTGCCGATAACCGATTGCCCTTGGCATCATAAGTATAAGTTTCGACATAATCAGCTACGGGGTCCCCGGCTTCGCCAGTAAAGAAAAAATTAATTATGCCGTTGCTGTCATAGTCTTTGCTTTCCGATGTCAAGTTGCCGTTGACATCATAAGTATAAGTTGTTATCTCATCACCGACGCCGTCGCCGTTATAGTCGGGGCTAGAGGATGTCAGGTTGCCCTTGGCATCATAAGTATAGGTATAGGTTGTGACGCTCTCAGCGATGCCGTTGCCGTTATAGTCATTGCTAGAGGATGTCAGGTTGCCCTTGGCATCATAAGTATAGGTTGTTACAGAATCAGGAATGCCGTCGCCGTTGTTGTCATCGCTAGAGGATGTCTGGTTGCCCTTGGCATCATAAGTATAACTTTTTACAGAATCAGGAATGGCGTCGCCGTTGTAGTCATAGCTAAAGGATGTCTGGTTACCCTTGGCATCATAAGTATAACTTTTTACAGAATCAGGAATGTTGTCACTCTTGTTGTCATCGCTAGAGGATATCTGGTTGCCCTTGGCATCATAAGTATAGGTTGTTACATAATAAGGAATTACGTCACCGTTGCCGTAAGAGCTTTCCGATATCAGGTTATAGCCGTAGTTAATAACTGAGTCTATTGTCCCATCACTGTTGTTGTCTATGCTCTGGGATATCAGTTTGCCGTCAGCATCGTAAGTATAAGTTGTGGTTGAGGTCATAAACTTATGTTCCCAAATAAATATTTGTATGGCTCCAGTCGGGTACTGTTAAACCGCGTCCACCTTGAAAACTGTAGTTCTTTCCGTATGAACAGAAAAAACCCTCATACCCCAGCCCCTTCTCCCAAATTTGGGAGAAGGGGAGCCGGAAATAAGTCCCTTCCCCTACTAGGGTGAGGGCAAAAACTACGGTTTTCAAAATAGATGAGGTTTATGTGTTTAATCACAATTTATTTTAAGAGCAGTAGCAAAAATGCGTATATCAGCATTATAAATACTTCGTAATCAATGCTGAATACAGCACTCGGTTGCACAACATACTCTTGTTATGTGAATAGCACTTATAGAACCCATTTGACATCTTAGGATATACTTTAAAGAAATGTGACATTTAATTGCGCTATTGTAAAAATCAGCTTTACATAAGTTGATTTATGAGGCAGCCTGAAAATACTATTACCCAAGCTACTGCTCTGACTAACCACGATCGCAAACCTATCCACATACCTGGCTCTATTCAACCTCATGGCGTTCTACTAGCACTCAGTACCCAGCTAGAGATAGTGCAAGTTAGCAACAATACCCAAGTATATTTGGGCAAAGAGCCAGAAGATTTGCTTGGTCAACCATTGAGCCATTTGCTAGAATCTCAACAAATGGAAGCTGTAAAGCAGTGCTTGGCAAAAAAAATTGGCATTGCTAATGCTTTTAAAGTATCAATAAATACTTTGCATCAGGAACGATACTTTGACGGCATTGTTCATCGTACAGAAGAGGCTGTGATTCTGGAGTTAGAACCGACTGACTCAAAATCTGAGATGAGTTTTTTAGACTTTCATGCTTTGGCGGGTGAAGCGATCGCTAAAATGCAAAGGACATCAAACCTGATAGAATTTTTGCATATAGTAGCTGAAGAAGTCCAAAAAATCATCGGCTTTGATCGGGTAATGGTCTATAAATTTGACCAGTCCGGAGCGGGTTCTGTAATTTCGGAAGTTAAACGGGAAGATTTATCACCTTATTTAGGACTCCACTATCCCGCTACAGATATTCCAGCGCAGGCTAGGGAGTTATACACACGCTGCTTTCTGCGATTTCTCCCCGATTTGATAGCCGAACCTATTAAACTAGTTCCACCGGAAAATCCGACAATACATCAGCCTCTTGACTTAAGTTACTCTCTGCTACGAAGTTTTGATTCATGTTGTGCTGAATATCATCAAAATATGGGAGTAAAGGCTCTTTTGGTGATTTCGCTCATTCAAGAGCAGAAGCTTTGGGGATTAATATCTTGCCATCATTTAACACCAAAGTATATTTCTTACGAAGTGCTAAAGATGTGCGAATTTTTGGGACAGATTGTGTCTTCTGAATTAGCGCATAAAATTAGTTATTCAGAATGGAACTATAAGGTAAAACTGAAATCACTACAGGCTGATTTTTTAGAGTCTATTTCTCAGGCAGATAATTTTATTGATGCTTTAATTAAACCTGAAATCCGCTTGCTGGATCTTGTTAGTGCCTCTGGAGCTGCGGTTTGTCTGGATAATGAAATTAACTTTGTGGGAGCAACACCGAATATTCATGAAGTTCGGGCGTTAATTGAATGGGCGGATATTCAAGTTAATGACAACCTGTTTTTCACTAATTCTCTGCCGAAACTTTACCCAGAGGCGCTCATCTTTAAAGATACTGCCAGTGGCTTGCTGCTACTGCGAATTTCTAAAGTCCGACGCTATTATATTCTTTGGTTTCGCCCTGAAGTTATCCAAACGGTAAACTGGGCAGGTAATCCCAACGAATCCATTCAAGCTCAGATGGATGGTAGCCTTATTCTATGTCCACGAAAATCCTTTGAACAATGGCAAGAAACGGTTAGATTAACTTCTCTACCTTGGGAAACTTGCGAACTTGAGAGTGCGATCGCTCTGAGTAATGCGATCGTTGGTATTGTACTATCTAAGGCGGATGAGCTAGCTAAAATCAACCTAGAATTAGAGCGTAGCAACCGGGAATTAGCCTCCTTTGCCTACGCCGCTTCCCATGACCTCAAAGAGCCTTTGCGGGGAATTTATAACTTCTCGACGGTGCTGCTAGAAGATTATGCCCAAGTCTTAGATGATGAGGGAATAGAGTGTTTGCAAACAGTAGTGTCCTTGTCTATACGCATGGAAACTCTAATTAATGCTCTGCTGCGACTCTCGCAGTTAGGACAAGCACAACTGCGAGAGCAAGCAACTGACCTCAATGAATTGCTCAACCAAGTAATTGATGTCTTTCGTGCTAGTCGCCAAGACTCTGCGCTTGTGGATATTCGCATTCCCCGGCCTTTACCAACAGTTCAGTGTGACCGAGTTCTCGTTAATGAAGTCTTCAGTAATCTCCTCGGCAATGCATTTAAATACAACGATAAGCCAGAGCAATGGGTTGAGATTGGCTACCTTTCTCAAGAAGAGGAGCAGGGAGCAGGGAGCAGGGAGCAGGGGGCAGGGAGCAGGGGGCAGGGGGCAGGGGGAGCAGGGGGAGCAGGGGAAGCAGGGGAAGATGAACTATTGATTATTGACCAATCCCCAATTCCCAATTCCCAATTCCCAATCTTCAATTCCCAATTCCCAATCTTTTATATCCGAGATAACGGTATTGGTATTCCACAGCATCACTTAGAAACTATTTTTCGACTATTTAAGCGGCTCCACTCGCAGGAAAAGTACGGTGGAGGAGCAGGTGCAGGACTAGCTATTGTTAAGAAGATTGTTGAGCTTCATAATGGTCAAATTTGGGTTGAATCTACTGTAGGCGTTAGCTCAATTTTCTATTTCACCCTGGAATAGTTTAAGATAATAACCAAATATATATTTTTGTTAAGTTCTTTTAAGACCACGAATGACAAAAAAACTTCATGAACCTCTGCTTGTTGTTGAGGACAGCAATGAAGATTTTCGGATGCTACAACGTCTGATGCGGCACATGTCCGTCCAGAACCCCATACATCGTTGTACTAATGGGGATGAGGTTTTAGAATTCCTTCATCAACAAGGAAGCGAAGCCTTACGCAACTCTAAAGTAGCACTACGACCTTCTGTTATCTTGCTCGATCTAAATTTGCCAGGTATTGATGGCCGTGACATTTTAGATCGGCTTAAGCAAGATAAGAGTTTCAAGGAAATCCCCATTGTTGTTTTTACCACATCATCTAACCCCAAAGATATTGAACTGTGCTACCAAAAGGGCGCAAATGGATATCTGGTAAAGCCGATGGATGCTCAGGAACTAAAAAAGACGATTCAAGCATTTGTGGACTATTGGCTTGAAGCGAATATGCCGCCAGTCTTGGATTAATTTGTTTATTCTCTGTCGATGAGGCACTAGGGAAAAAAGGATAACAAAGGAGACGGCTCAGAGGACACAGAGACACTTTCCTCCTTGAGTCACTGTGTCTGTTTGTCTCTTTTAAATGCATTTTCCCCATTTTCTTGTTTTATGAATATTTGTATTACTTTAGAATTACTAAAGAATTTAGATTTTATTTACACTTATTTTATATTATTTTTAGAATTATGCAATAAAAACACAATCTGGATAAAAAGGATCTACATGGCTCCCTAAGCCTCATACTTGTATATGTTGGACACATGGACGCTACTCATCATCGATGATTGTGCAGCAGATCGAAAAATCTATCGTCGATATCTGTTGAAAGATCCGCACCAGTCCTACCAGATTTTGGAGGCAGACTGTGCAGAAGAAGCACTTGCTTTATGCCAAAAAATGCGGTTTGATGTCATCCTCCTAGATTTTTGCCTACCTGATATGAGTGGGTTAGAACTCTTCGATCAGATGCAGCAGGAGATATTGGAGACATCTGTCCCTGTGATTATGTTGACAGGGCGTGGTGATGAAGAAATAGCTGTGCAAGCAATGAAACAAGGTGCTTTGGATTATTTGGTCAAGCAAAATCTGACACAGGATGTGCTGCAAATAACAGTCCGCAACGCCATCAAACAATCGTGCTTGCAAGCCCAACTCAACAAAACTCAAGAGCAACAACGCTTAATTGCCACGACTGCTTTACGAATTCGCCAGTCTCTTAACCTAGAGGAAATTTTGAATACGGCTGTAACTGAGGTACAGCAACTTTTGAAGTGCGATCGCGTGATGGTGTATCAGTTCGCCCCAGATAGCGACGGTAAAATAGTTGCCTCCTCAGTTGAGCCATGCCGCACTGTAACATTGTGCGATCGCGTCGGGGCTAGGGAAGAAGCAGGGGAGCAGGGAGCGGGGAGCAGGGAGCAGAGGAAGGAAAGAGGTCAATTAATTACTTATTCTCCCCCTTGCACGCTGCACCCTGCCCCTCTGCCTCTTCTGCCCAATCCCCAATCCCCCATCCCTTATAACTATGAGTTTGGCTTGTGTAATTGTCTCAGCCTGAAAGAGCAATTTAATACTAAGGCAAATCTGGTAGTTCCTATTAATCTGAGTAACAATGGGAACCCAACCCCCAAACTTTGGGGTTTGTTGATTGCTGACCATAATTCTGGGGAACGACAGTGGCAAACTGATGATGCCCAAATGCTCAATGAAGTCTCAGTGCAACTAGCGATCGCCATCCAACAAGCGGAATTGCTAGCCCAAACTCAAGCAGCGCTTGCCAAAGAAAAGCAACTCAATGTATTTAAATCTCAAATCATTGCAACGGTTTCCCATGAGTATCGAACGCCACTAACTTCAATTCTTGCGGCTGCATCAACTTTGGTAAAACATAGCCAGCAACTGGATGAGTCTAAACAACAGAGGTTCTTGGGAATCATTGAACAGAAAGCAAGGTATATGTCCAAGCTAGTGGATAATATGCTTCTAGTTAACCAATTTGAACTGGAAAAATCCAAAATTAAGCCTATTCTGCTCGATCTACTGCAATTTTTTTCTGATCTGATAGAACAAGAGCGAGAAACAGTAAGCGATCGCCACGAATTGATTTTTCAAATTACTGGTAATAACCAGGGCTTTTGGGGCGATCGCGGACTTTTGCAGCAAATTTTTATTAACTTAATATCCAATGCAATTAAGTACTCTCCAGATGGAGGTACTGTAGAATTCCACCTGATCGGTAAAGAATCACAAGTAATCTTTTATATCAAAGATCAGGGAATTGGTATCCCAATGGCAGATCAAGAAAATTTGTTTCAATCCTTCAGCCGTGGAAGTAATGTTGACACAATCCCCGGTACAGGATTAGGGCTAGCGATCGCTAAAGCTTGTGTCGATTTACATGGTGGTGATATCACCTTGTCTAGTCAAGTAGGGCAAGGAACTAAAGTTACAGTTAGCTTACCAAAGGCCTGTCCATTTGCTTCATAACAGATGCACATCATCTGGTTGCCCGTCGTAGTTAGCATTTTCACATTTAATATAAGTACTTTTATTACTTTTGCGGTACTCAAGTTTGTGAATTCTGAACTACATAGTTACTCAACTTCAGTATTAAATAAAATTAGTAACAATAGTCTAGGAAAAGCAAAGACGTGAACCGTTTCAAAAAGCTATCCTTAATCGCATTTCTGCTATTAGCCTTTGTGTACCCACCTGCTTTAGCTGAAGCCAAAGATAATACTTTAGATAATGTTCTCAATGAACATCTTGATGTAGAGACAAAATTAATTGGAGAGCAAAGTGAAGAGCTTTTGTTAGCTCATCGACGGACTCGAGGACGTTATCATAGACGGCAACGGACTAGACAATATTATTATCAACGCCAACGTAATCGACGACATTATTATAGACGACGCTATCGTTCTATACGTTATCACGGACAACCATATCGTCATGGACAATGGGAACTTGTGCGTGATCGTCATGGGCGATTAATATATCATTGGCAGCGTTAATAGTAAACTTTATACCCAATTTTCCCAGAGAATATTTATGCGTAAATCCTAATATAGGTGGACTTGTTCGAGATAAGTAAAACGATTGGAAACAGGAAAAACTTAGCTATATCAAGAACATGAACTAGGCTAAAACACTCTTCACTTCTGCCTTTCATCCTTCGGCTTGGTGCAGCAATGTAATTGATAATTTAACCTCGATATTACCAAATTGCGTTGCTCCTTGACTAAAGCCCTAATTTTTCTTGAACGACTGCCTCATCTTTAAAGCCGACCAGCACAGCTGTTCCATCTTTGACGAAAAGTGGACGTTTGAGCAGCATTGCGTCGTGAGTAAATGCATCAATCCACTGTTCATGCGTCCAAGTCTTTTTTTGATCTCCTAAAGCGCGGTAGGATTGACCAGAGGTATTTCGCATGGGAGCAAAACTCAAAGACTTTACCCAGTTTTGGATCTGCTCACGGGTCGGCGGAGTCTCTCTGGTGTTGATAAACTCATAGTTAATTCCGTTGTCTTGGAGCCACGTCAAAGCTTTTTTGCAAGTGCCGCAGTTTGGAATACCGTAGACTTGAATAGACATAAAACAATTAAAACAATCTGCATATATGACATAGCTAGTATAACTTCTGCAATTGAATCTCTGCGGCAGAAATTTATAGCGATCGCTCGAAAGCGACTAATATTTATACTGGACTACACATATTTTTTGAGTCTCTTCGTTTTTTTTGCAAAATTGGGATGCTCACTAGGAATTTGGATTAATGCATTTGAGATGCTCACAGCCGAAAGCTTGAGTCATCATTGCAGATAGCTGTTGAGAAACTTGCCTATCAAAGTTGAGTTCTCGCATGATTTGGTCATGTGCTTGTCCCTGCGTGATCCGCTTTGCCATTTGCTCAAACTCTACCCAAGTCAAATCACTCTCAACAAATGCTTTCGCAAGGGTAATTATCAGTTCCTCATAATCATTGTCTTCCAGTTTCGTCATCATTCGGTGTTCGATTTGAAGTGAATCATCGAAACAGTAATACCAAGATTTTGGTTGCTGCTTAAGTACTCTTCGGAAAAAATCTTGCTGTTTCGAGCGACTAACAGCATGATCTGCTTCACTACATACCATTAAGATAGGGGCAGAAACACAGCCTTGAGCCTTTTCTAAAACCTGATATCCTAATTCCAGAAATATCCGTAATGCCTTAAGACGAAAACCTTTATAACCAAAATTACCAGGTGCATCTTTGTTGAACCATTCAAAGTAAATTGGCAAGATTTTTATAAGTAAATCGAATAGTGAATAGCGGCTACCCAAATAAGGCGTGAACAATAAGGTGCAGTCAATCTGCTCAGGATGCTCTAAAGCTAACCAAGCAGCTAAAGTTCCACCAGTTGATAATCCACCAATCACAACTTCTTGACCTAGGGTTTTTGCAATCTGTAACCATTTAATTACAAATTCTTGATAAATCTTAATATCTGTTGGCAGGGGTGGAGGGTTTTGATGCCTCCAGTCACCGGAGCGTCCATGACCGGGTTGTAAAGGAGTCAAAACGTTATATCCCATGTTAAAAAAGGCTTTACCGAGCGGCTCGAACTGGTAAGGGCCTGCTGTAAAACCATGCAAAAATAAAAAAACTTTTGATCTAAAATCAGGGTGAATCAAAAATTTTGAACGACAGGCTTCATTCTTTAGACCCAGTGTAGATTCTAATTGGTGAACTTGCTCCAGGATTTCTGCTGTTTTTTGAATGCCAGTTTTCATTGATTCCCGGTCGTATTTACAGATATCAACTTATTTTATTAACTTAATATTTACTACGTATCTAGCAGAGGATATGTTTCAAGCCTTCTAGATTCAATAAATGGTCATTACGAATGCAGCGTGTCGCAGACAAATAATCGCATAATCGTCTAGTTTTTGCGATTGCTTGTCTGTGACACGCTGCGCGAACGTCGTTCCTCCTCTGTGCGCCATCGCACAACCTAGAGCTAGATGACGAAACCAAGTACTAGGTAGAATTTTAAGACTTCTGTGTACACTGTAGGATAAGGGGGAGACCGGAATCAAAGTCCTCCTTTTAAAAGGGGATTTATAGGCATCTATGAAGTTTTAAAACAGCATCTTGCTAGTTAGTTAAATGTTTTTAACAGTTTAATAGATTCTTAATAAATTGATTATATAATATTGAAAAGCATAAAGGAACTTTATGGTTAGCATTGTAAAACCAGATTTCGCCGATGATTTTCTAAAAAACACACCGGATGTAGCTGGAGATGATAGTTTACTTAATAATAACCAAGAAAGCCCGGATTTTTCTGGTTTTCTAGACTTCCCAGAGGATGTAACTGAAGATAATAGTTCATTTATTAATAACCAAGAAAGCCCAGATTCTTCTGGTTTTGTAGACCTGCTAGAGGATGTAACTGAAGATAATAGTTCATTGATTAATAACCAAGAAATCCTAGATTCTTCTGGTTTTGTAGACCTGCTAGAGGATGTAACTGAAGATAATAGTTCATTGATTAATAACCAAGAAATCCTAGATTCTTCCGGTTTTGTAGACTTCCCAGAGGATGTAACTGAAGATAATAGTTCATCTAATAGCTTAGTAATCATAAATTTTGTCGGTAGCTTTAGAGATAACACACAGTATGTAACTGGAGATGTTGATCGAGATGGTGATGCTGATTTAATTGAAGTTTCGCAAGATGGAGGACTATTCAAATCCACAACTTGGATTAATGATGGTCTAGGTTCATTTAATAATATAGGAAGCATAGATTTTGTCGGTGACTTTAGAGATAACACACAGTATGTAACTGGAGATGTTGATCGAGATGGTGCTGCTGATTTAATTGAAGTTTGGCAAGATGGAGGACTATTCAAATCCACAACTTGGATTAATGATGGTCTAGGTTCATTTAATATAGGAAGCATAGATTTTGTCGGTGACTTTAGAGATAACACACAGTATGTAACTGAAGATGTTAATCAAGATGGTGCTGCTGATTTAATTGAACTTTGGCAAGATGGAGGAGTATTCAATACCACAAATTGGATTAATGATGGACTAGGTTCATTTAATATAGGAAGTATCGATCCCTTTCTAGGTACACCAATACCTTTGATTTAAGGCATCTCTTCGTTAAGTGAGCAGACGAGCGAGGGAGAACACTTCCCCTGTGCACCCTTGCTCCTCTGGTTGCCTTCTCCTTTGGAGACGCTACGCGAAAACGAGTAAATTTCTTACTCAAAAAGTATTGGGTGACACACAGTATCTAACTGGATATGTTGATCGAGATGGTGATGCTGATTTAATTGAACTTTGGCAAGATGAAGGAGTATTCAATTCCACAAGTTGGATTAATAATGGTCAAAGTTCATTCATTTAATAACAGAGCCATTACTGAAGGTGAGTTCTTATTTCAGGATATTCAGCTTGCAACTATCGAGAATATAGCAATCCTATCTTATTCGCAAACAACGACAGGCACAGATCCCCAACTTATTAAAGAAATCTGGGATCTTTTGTTTGTAAATTATTGCTGAAAAACATCTCCAAAATGGCTATTCTTGATGTCGATATAAAACTTTTATTACTCCTATTTTATTTTTAAAATAACCAATTACTTTTCTAGCTCTCTTCTTTCCAAAATTCTCGGCGTTGTCTGCACTTTTTGTGTATTATTTGGTAAGGCGCTGAGAGCATATTTTGACCCTGATTAATGCGTATAAATTAATGCTTTGTCAAGCATTAACTGCTGAATACTGATGCTTTGAGTATTATATTGATGAGTATTTTATAGAATTTAGAAGCTGTAACTATTGATTTTGTGTTATCTCAAGGTTTTCTCAACTTAAACAAACCATTTGGCTGGACTTCCCACGACTGCGTAGCGCGGATACGAAAATTGTTGCGCCTCAAACGTGTAGGACATGCGGGAACTTTAGATCCAGCTGCTACAGGGGTTTTACCAATCGCCCTTGGTAAAGCCACAAGATTATTGCAATATCTGCCAGAGAACAAAGGTTATAAAGCCACTATTCGGCTGGGTGTGCGTACCACAACCGATGATTTACAAGGCGAAATCATTACTTCTCAACCTTGTGCTGGATTGAGTTTGGCACAGGTGAAAAGTGCATTACCACAATTTGAAGGCAAGATTGAGCAAATACCACCTAGTTACAGTGCAATCCAGGTGGATGGTAAACGTCTCTACGACTTAGCACGCCAAGGGATAGCGGTGGAAGTTCCAGTGCGAACAGTGGAAGTTTTTCAGATAGATATTTTGGACTGGAGAGAAGGAGATTTTCCCGAATTGGATGTTGCGATCGCCTGTGGTTCTGGTACATATATTAGAGCGATCGCTCGTGACTTAGGTGCAATTTTAGAAACTGGTGGCACTCTTGCCGCTTTGATTCGCACCCAAAGCAGTGGTTTCGATTTAACAGATAGTCTCACTTTGACAGACTTAGAAACTCAACTGCAAGCCTATACATTTCAACCGATTTGTCCAGATGCAGCTTTACAACATTTGTCATCTGTTACTTTAGCAGCAGCATCTGCTCAAAAATGGTGTCAAGGTCAGCGAATTTCTCTAACTTTTGATGTTCCTGAAATAGTGCGAGTTTATGATGAAGAGACTCGCTTTTTGGGTATTGGGCAATTACAAGATGAGGTGTTGATTCCGCAAATGGTTTTTGAACCGATTTCTTAAAACTGTAAGAAGTTAAAAGTTTGAAATCAAAAGTGTTAGCTAAAGGCGGTGATAGGCGGTTTCATGCAAAGTTTATTGATGGTGTGTTGCACTTTCTAGGTTTGGTAACAGAACATTAGTGCAGAATAAATATGACAATACTACAATTAAAAAATCATCCACTATGGCGGTATTTGACTGAAATCTTAGAAAACTTCGATGCCACCATGCGTAAGACCATATCCAACAGAGATAGAGGACGATTGGAATTCAGGGCTGATTTATACCCTAGATCATCAAGAAGTTTTTTGAACTCAGGATCGAAGTCATTTTCATTTATAGTTTTTGCGTATTGTTCAATTTGAACATATGTTTCTCGCACTAACTGTTGAGTTTGATTAATTTCGTGGCGTACTTTCAACATTACTTTCGCCGTGCTGTGCTAGCTGTACGACACGATTAAAAAAATAATATAACGAATCACTATGACAGAAAGGCCAAATCGAATTGAGGCAATTTTAGAGCAAACAGCAGAAAGGGCTGAAGCAAATACGACAACGATGCAAGCGATCACTAGACAGGAGAACAACGAGTAATGAGCGATCGCCATCCTACCACTGCTGCACGTCTCAATGTCTACATCCAAGGTCAAGGATTCCCCATTCTGGGCTTACATGGTCATCCTGGTACTGGTCGTAGTCTTTCTGTATTTACCAATCATTTATCAAAACGCTATAAAACTTTTGCCCCTGATTTACGTGGATACGGCAAAAGTCGCTGGAATGGCAATTTTGATATGAATGACCATTTGACTGATTTAGAAGCCCTGCTAGACCGCTTTGAGATTGAAAAGTGTTTAGTATTGGGATGGTCACTTGGGGGCATTCTGGCAATGGAACTGGCATTACGTTTGCCAGAGCGTATTACAGGGCTGATTTTAGTGGCGACAGCCGCAAAACCCCGTGGCAGTCATCCTCCTATCACTTGGCAGGATAATTTATATACTGGCGTTGCTGGCCTACTAAACTATATAAAACCAAGTTGGCAATGGAATATTGAAACTTTTGGTAAGCGATCGCTTTTCCGCTACCTAATTCAACAACATACATCTACCACTTACAACTACATTGCGACTGAAGCAGTACCAGCTTATTTACAAACCTCTCCTGCTGCTACTCGCGCCCTTTCGAGTGCAATTCAATCGGGCTATAACCGACTTCTAGATTTGCAACAAATACAATGTCCTGGTTTAGTACTTGCTGGTGATCAAGACCGCCACATCACATCTGATTCCAGTTTAGAAACTGCTCAACACCTGAACAATTCTCAGTGGCAGTGCTATCCTAACACTGCCCATCTTTTTCCGTGGGAAGTCCCCCAGCAGGTGCTGAATGATATTGACCATTGGCTCGAAGTTCATCCGCAGGTAGTTGGTAGTCAATAGTCGAATATTTTAAAAATTTTGACTATTGACGAAGGAGAAATGGAGAGTGAAGATGTGGTGACGCGGTGAGTGGAAAAGACGCAATAACACAGTAAAAGAATTCTCTCTCAGTGTCTCCGTGTTTTTGCGTCCCTGCATCCTCGCATCCGGTTCATTCTCTGGCCTAACTAACTTAACTTAAATTTGACCGCCAAAGGCAGGCTGTACTTTGCGGTCAAATCTTTCCCCCAAGTCTTCAGCAATTGTTAAGGTGTTAGGTTTGCAACGCTTGACATTTACAGCAATTCCCGTAGCTCCTTCGATCTCCAAATCTTCTATATATCCAATGCTTGACAATCTTGCTTCAGAAGAACTTAGGAATGGCCCGAAGTAGTATGTGCAACGGGGATTTTGTGTCACAATCTCTACCCACCAAGCCAAGCCGAGGGAGTCGAATGTGTTAATTAACACTTCCTTGAGGTTATGCCAAATGGTTTTCATGGTTTTCGCGAGTTTATAAACGTCTACAGGGTGTTAAACGATATGTTGCTTTATTATCTTTTACATTTCTTTATACTCTGTTAGGGTTATTTTTTCAAAGAATTTTTTTGTAATTTATCTAAGTGCAGGGTGTTTAGCGATCGCTGACGGTAAATTTCATAAAGTGTCATACCTGCTGCTACAGAAGCATTGAGGCTAGGAGTCTTACCTTGTAGAGGAATCGATATCAAGAAATCACACGAACGTTGAGTCAACATACCCAGACCTTCACCTTCTGAGCCGATGACCAAAACGATTGGGCCAGTGAAATTCACTGTATGTACGGGTTCGCTACCACTTGCAGCAGTGCCATAAATCCAATACCCAGCTTCTTTTAACTCTTCTAAGGCGCGGCTGAGGTTAACAACTCTAGCTACAGCGAAATTTTCTAAAGCGCCTGCTGCCACTTTCATGACAGTGGAAGTTATCCCAGATGCTCTTCTTTGAGGAATTACCAAACCTTGAGCGCCTATTGCTTCGGCGGTGCGAATAATTGCTCCCAAGTTGTGGGGATCAGTAATTCCGTCAGCTACTACAATTACGGGATCGGTTACAGCTTTTGCCTGTTCAATTAAATCGGGCAATTCGATGTAGGCGTAAGGAGCAACTTGTGCTGCCACACCTTGGTGATTGGCCCCGTTGGTGAGATAGTCTAAGCGCTTAGGTTCAACCTCATCAATAACTGTGCCATTTTCCTTCGCTTGGAGGAGAAAATGGTGAAAGCTGGGATCGTAGCGTAGACGGGTAGTAATCCAGAGACGGTTGAGATTGCGCTGATTTTGCAACGCACTCAATACTGGATGACGACCATAGATGAGATCGTTATCTTCTTCTATGGGTTGTGTAGATACAGGCGGCTGGGAAAAGTTGTTATTTCGTTGGCGGGAGTTGCCAGAGATCGGGTTGCTATCTACTTTTTTGGGATTGCGGGTAGGATTAGCAACATCTATTTTCCTGGGATTGCGAGTGGGATTAGCAACAGAAATCGGGTTGCTATCTACTTTCCTGGGATTGCGAGTAGGATTAGTAATAACACGCTTGCCCTGAATTTTTACGGGTTGCCCACGATTGGGTTCATTAGTAGAAGTCTTGATGATTTTTCTCGGTTTATTCTGCATTTGAGTGATGGATATGATATAGCGTATGGTTGAACATACCGATTACCTGAATTTCTAAAACCTAATCTACTGCTTTACCTATTGTTGTGAAATTGAGTTTTCACCCTTTTTCTACATGAAGCATTTGCAACAGTTCGGTTAGACGCTGGTAATCGGTGAGATATAAGTAGCCTATTAAGGTTTCTAGACTAGTTGCCTGTTGATAAATTTCGGGATTAAGTCGCTTAGGGCGTCCTGTAGCGGCGTTTCTACCCCGTCGGACAATTTCTAATTCGGTGTCCCTTAAATGAGGAACCAGCGATCGCAAATGTAGTGCTTGTGTTTCCGCTCTTACCTGCTCCACTACCAAACGATGGTAAATTCCTGACCGCTGCAATGGCAGCAGATAGAACATTCTAACATACAACTCATAAATTGCATCCCCCAAATATGCTAAAGCAGTAGGAGAAATTTGTTGCACTTGTGAGAGGGAAATCTGTTGGAATGGCGCTGTGGTTGTCAAGAGTGCTTGAGTCCAAGATAAACTCTGTTTAGGAGTTTCGTCTTGTGTATCTAATAGCTCTTCCTCCTGTGACTTCACAATAAATCATTCCTTGACGGGCTACATTTGGCAGGCATTTTTTGCAAAGACTGATTTTTCTGAAGTAAGCCATAATACCATACTTAGCATAATCAATACTATCAGAAATACTTACTAATTCTATCTTTTTGATTGAGAGTTGGCATTTTACATTATCCTAATGTCAACGCCTATAAATCAAATTGCGCTTACTTGTGGTCTGTGTCTAAGATGGTGTAAAATCATGACATCAAACTCACCTGTTACTTGATCGCCTTGCCAATGCTTACTTGGTAAGCGACAATTTTTAACTATACAGTTACAGCATCAAGTCAAGTTTACCCATAAAGAAATCTGCTGACTTTGTGTTTCTTACAAATTTCTTAGACTTGATTGTTTATCTGATATTCTAGCCGACAATTACAGACCCAAGAATTGGGTGTCTATATTTTTGTTATTGGTCAACTTTAAACATAATAGCTTAACTGGCTTTGTGCCTCTCCCACAAGGAGAGAGGTTTTCTGCCAGAAGTTTTAAAAATTAAGCTATCCGATGTTGAATCTGGATAGCCGAATTGGTCTCTCGGTTCAAGCAATCAAGACTACTTGACGTTTTCTAGAGCTTCTTCAACTGATTTTTGCAGGGAGAGAAACTTTTCTAGGCGAACAAGCTTGACCGTTTGAGTTACCCGGGCATTCGTGACAATTTGCAAAGTGCCTTCAGCAGTTTGAGCCTGCTTGGCTAGCTGCACCAAAGCACCCAAGCCAGAGCTATCAATAAAGTCGATTTGTGAGAGATCCAAAATAATATGCTTAGGGCCCTCGTCAATCTTACTGCCAAGTACCTTGCGAAATGTCGGCTCAGAAAAGGCATCTAACAAACCTGTGAGGCGGAATAGCTGACAGTTATCCCGGACTTCACGAGTGCCCCTCAGGCTAACGGTTAGATTCAGTGGCTCAGCAATAATTCCCTCCTCATGAGTTAAAGTGAACGCTCAAGTATAGATGGTTTTTGAGCAAGTTGTCTACAATCTACTGGGGCATTGGGCATTGGGCATTGGGCATTGGGCATTGGGCATTGAAAAACTCTTTCCTAGTCCCAAGTTAGTTCCCATGTTTCATACCCTATTCCCCATTCCCTATTTTTACCTTACTTCGGCTGTTGCGGCTTGACGTGCTGTTCGCATGACTTGAACAAATTGCTCAAATAAGTAATCAGCATCGTGAGGGCCAGGACTTGCTTCTGGGTGATATTGTACAGAGAATACAGGTAGAGATTTGTGACGTACCCCGGCAACGGTGCGATCGTTCAAGTTCAAGTGACTGATTTCCACAACTGCCGTAGGTAAAGAATCTGGGTCTATAGCAAAACTATGGTTTTGGCTGGTAATTTCTATCCGTTGTTGTAAACCGGCTGGCTGATTTAAACCACGATGACCAAATTTGAGTTTATAGGTTTCTGCCCCTAGTGCATGACCTAAAATTTGGTGTCCCATACAAATACCAAAGATGGGCTTTTCACTTAACAGAAGCGCTTTGGCAGTTGCAATCCCTTCTGTGACGGCAGCAGGGTCGCCAGGCCCATTTGAAAGAAACACACCATCTGGATTGTAATTGAGGATTTCTTCTGGTGGCGTATCAGCAGGCACAACAATTACCCGACAACCATAACTTGTTAAGCGACGCAAAATATTACGTTTTACGCCAAAGTCAAGGGCAACAACGGTAAAGGGTTCTCCAAGATTTTCCGCAGTTTCAGAGTTGAATTCCCAAGCTGGAATTGTGGGATCTGACCATTCATAAGCATTTGGGGTGGTGACTTCCCGAACCAGATTCAATCCCGCCATGTTGGGAGCCGCCTGTACCAGCTCTAGCAATTCCGCTTCATCGAGGATGGTTGTGGAAATGCCTCCGTTCATGGCTCCAAACATCCGAATTTTGCGGGTGAGGGCGCGGGTATCAATGCCGTATATCCCTGGTACTTGGTTTTGTTTAAGGTAGTCTGGTAAGGATTGTGTTGATCGCCAGTTACTCGGTCGGTGACAAATATTCCGAGCGATCGCACCCCGAATTTGGGGCGCATTTGATTCCTCATCTTCAGGATTAACGCCAGTATTTCCTAATTCAGGATAGGTAAAAATGACAATTTGACCGCAGTAACTGGGATCGGTTAGTACTTCTTGGTAGCCGGTCATGCCAGTGTTGAACACCACTTCTCCGATCGCGGTTCCCGTAGCACCAAAAGACCAACCGCGATAAGTGGTTCCGTCTGCCAGGACAAGTAAAGCTGGTATTGCGTCAGTCAGGGGCATAGTAAATTGGGGAGTGGGGATTGGGGATTGGGGATTGGGTACTGGGGATTTGGAAGAAAATAGTATTTTTAATCTTTATTTCCTATTCCCTAGTCTCTATTCCCCAGCCCCTATTCCCCATTCACAAATACTGCGATTGTTAATTATCCCATGAGTTGAGCAATTGGGAGTTTTTAGAATAGTTAATTAAAATTAAAAGGGAATTAAATTAGCGGGAGTGGCTTTGGCAAAGCTTGGGTGGTTAAAATTAATTATGCTTCAGTCTTTTTTATCCCGTGCAACCCTAATTTTTCTATCAAGCGCTCTAGCGGTTTTGTGTGTTGCCTGTAGTGAAGACCAACGAAACACGGCGACTGGTGGCAATGAGCAACCCGCACCAATTGGGGATCAGGCATCAGTACAGCCTGCCGTCGAACCAGCAACACCAGCAGTTACCTCTACTCCAGAACCACAGTCGCTAGAGCCGTCTGACAGTGAACCAAGTCTTTTTGAGATGGGACTAGACAAAGCGGTTGGCGCTTGGAGCATCAGCCGATCTGCTCAATCTCCAGGTGATTGGATTTTGGTAGCGAATCAGTACCAGGATGCGATCGCGCTGATGCAAAGAGTCCGGCGGCAAAGCCCAGAGTTTGCGATCGCTCAAACCAAAATCACTGAATATCGTCGCCAAATCAAATATGCTCAACAACAAGCTGCTCCTCGCCCTGTGCGCCTTGCCGAACCGAAGAGGGTAGTAGTTGCAGTTCCCCAGACACCAATCACACCAAAGTATACCTTGCCTCCAGAAGAAACAAAACCGTTATCAATAAAGCCAGCTTTGCCGTCATCAGCAGTAGTGATTCCAGCTCAAGAAGTGTTTACAGCACCAATTAAAAGGCGAATTGGTGGAACGCCAATTGTCGAAGTTACTTTTAATGGGCAGCAACAATTTGAGATGATTGTGGATACGGGAGCCAGTGGCACTGTAATTACCCAAGAGATGGCAAATACCTTGGGAATAGTGCCCGTAGGGAAAGCTAAGGCAAATACCGCTAGTGCAAGAGCTGTAGAATTTCCTGTGGGCTATGTCAATTCGATGGCAGCTGGCGGGGTAATAGTAAATAGAGTAGCAGTAGCGATCGCAGGTGCGGAACTAGAAACTGGACTTCTGGGACATGACTTTTTTGGCAATTACGATGTCACCATTAAACGTAATGTAGTAGAATTTCGTCCGCAACTGCGATCGCAATTCAATTCCCCAGAAACTCAACTAACTGCTCCAACTTCGTCCAAGCAGCCCCACTTTGTAGAATATCCTTAGCGATTTTAATCCCTTGGGCGTGATCTAGGAGTGCGATCGTACCTGCTACTTGCAGCGCCAACGATGCATTCAACGCTACTGCATCTTGTTGCGCCTGAGTTCCCTTACCTTGGAGTACCGCCTTCAGAATCACCGCATTCTCTTGGACATCACCACCCCGAAGCATACCTATAGAAGCAGGTGTTAGATCCAAATCTAGGGGATTAATGGTAGTTAACTGCACTTCTCCGTCTGATAACACCGCCAAGTCAGTTAAATCTCCCAACCCAGCCTCATCAAGTTTTTCTCGTCCGTGCAGCACAATCGCCTTTTCCTTGCCCAAATTCTGTAAAGCTTCGGCAACAGTTGCCAAAAGCTTAGGAGTAAATAAGCCCACTACCTGCCCAGTTGGACGCAAGGGATTTACTAACGGCCCAAGCAAATTAAAAATTGTTCGCACTTTCAAAGTCCGCCGTAATGAGGCAACCGCCTTGAGTGCTGGATGCCAACCAGGGGCAAACAAGAAAGTGATCCCTACTTCTTGTAGTGCGGCTTGCACCTTTTCACTAGAGGCACTCAAGTTTACACCCAAGGCTTCCAATACATCTGCGCTCCCCGTGAGACTTGACGCTGAACGATTGCCGTGTTTGGCGACAGGTATACCAGATGCTGCGGCAACAAATGCAACGGCTGTAGAAATATTAAAGGTTGATGATCCATCTCCACCAGTGCCACAGGTATCTATTACAGTGCTGAATTCTAAGTGCTGAGTGCTGAGTGGTGAACATTGGGATTGTAATACTTCAGCCATACCAGTCAACTCGTCGGCAGAAATGCCTCTAAAGTTCAGCGCTGTTAAAATAGCCCCTGATAACTCTGGGGGAACCGCTTCACTGAGCCAACCTTGCATTAATTCAGCAGCTTGAGTACGGGACAAGGATTGGCCATCTATTAATTGTTGCAGCAGGACATACCAGCTAGCAGAGGATTCTTGAGCAAGGATTGGAGAAGTTATCATAGCTAAGGTTTGTATGTTGTAGCTATATTGAGAGCTATGGGGTTATCCTACCGGAAAATTGGAAGCTATAAAAGTTAAGTTTAAATCTCAAGGCTTAATTGCCAAGCTGGATTAGCAAGATTCTGAACTTGTGATTTTTTCTTCAAATCAAGTTTAACTTCGTAGTTTGTAATGAATAACTCTTTTCCTTTAGCTGCACTACTCTGCTTATAGTTATTCATCCCATACTGTAATTCCCACTCTGAAATATTAGCCCATTGAAAATTGTCTCGAATGTGCAGTGAGTCGTCGTAGGTAATTAGCCAGCGATGATGACATTGTTGCAAAAGGTTAGCAAACCTCTGATGTTCAAAATAAGTGTGCAAGTCACCATATTTACCGTATAGTTTTGATTTTGTAGCGCTAAAATATGGCGGATCTAAAAATAAAAATACATCTTCCCCTTCTGATTTTAATAGGTGGCTGTAATCCAAATTACTAATTTGGACATTTTCTGATAAAATATTTTCTAACTTTTCTAGCCGTTCTATTGAAGAATCAGTAAATCTTTTATCGAAAGCTTGTTCAGAAAAACCGCCTGATTCTACAGTTCCTGAAAAAGTAATTCTATTGAGGACGAAAAACCGAACTGCTCTTTCTAAATCAGATAAATTATTAATATCTACACTAGTTAATTCTATAAAGAGTAATTTACCATCTGTATGTTTAACTTTAATATGTCGAATTTCTTTAACTAATTGAGTTATATCAGACTGGGCAACCTTCCAGAATAAGAAGAGTTCGCGGTTTAAATCGTTAATCCAAATCTTGATATTAGGGAACTTTTGTTTTAAGTAAATAAATACAGAACCACCACCTACAAAAGGTTCTCTAAATTCAGAAAAGTTCTCTGGCAAGTATTTAACTATTTGATTTATTGCTTTTGACTTACCACCAGGATATCGGAGAGGACTTTTGATCATAACCAAAAATTATAAGGTTGAAAAATTACTGGATACTTCTATTTGAAGTTTCTAAAGCCAATTTTTTAATAATTATTTTTTGATTTGTATTAAAATTTTTAATATTAACTTCTAAAAAATATTTGAGTTCTTCTAGTGATGCATCTGGAAAGACAATAGAACCAATAATATTGTTACCTGTAAGTTTGAGCTTTGTAGCAAATAATACTTTCTGCCCATTCAATACTAAAGAATCTAAATTAGAAAATAAAATTAGCTTGAATAAACCATCTTGAATATCAGGAAGCTTTGGCAAAGATGCTGTTGAAGTATTTTTTGACTCTTGTATAATATATATGTTGTTCTCGAATATTATCTCATTAGGAGTCAAATAGTAAATTCCGCCAAGATAGTTTTCAATACTAAAAGTTGCTTTTAATCCATCCACTAAATATTCTAGCTTATGAGAAGTCAGCGCTTCTCTCTTACTAGCATTCTGAGAACCTTTAAGAGAAATATTCTTAAATTCCTCAAACTCTTCTCTGATCTTATGTAAATATTTATCTAATCCTTCTCGTGAGTGAATTATTACTCCAGTTTGATGAAAAATAGAATCATAAGAATCTAGAGCTTTTTCAAAAGTTTGTGTAAATCTTTCTTCAAATAAATTATTATTCCAATGAAGTGCGCTTTGGCGATATGCTAATATTTCACTAATTTGAAATTTAACAAAATCATTAGCAAATTTTTGATTACTCAATTTATTCTTATTAATTTGCCCTTTTTTAATACTTTTTTTTGCTGTTTCGTAATAAGCAAGTACTATATAGATATTAAGCAAATTCATCCAAGAAATTGTAGAGTATTGAATTTTATCTATATCTCCATCTTTGCCCTCATCTTTAATCACCGGAATAATAGTTATAACTTTCGAGGAATTATATGTATTATAAATTCTGGCAAATGGATAACTTCTGGTTCTCTTAGGTGATACCCATTTTGAATAAGCAATTTCAGTTGTAGGTGATTTGATTAATCCATAACCCCTTTCTTTATTTACATCAAATACATCTAAATTAATCCTACTTAAATTATCATCCAAGTAAGTTTTATAAATCACTCCTTTGATAAATCCTGTAAAATGGAGAACTTCTGCCATATATTCAAATTTTTATTAATATTTGTCTTTGCCATAGTTCAGTATTGGCTATTAAAGCATAGAAATAACGCAAGAACCGAGTTAATTTCCTCCTGAATGCTTACAATTTTCTGAAATAAGCTACTTAGGATTATTGTTATGCCCCGTTCTGTACCCTATCAACCTTTATTATTGCGAATTCTTCACGGCTTAAGTGGAATTTTAGTTATCGCAGCAATTATTACCGGATTTTTAGTTTACAACACTTACGATCGCCGATTTGGTAAAATACCATTTCCTCAAATTGGGGATATTCAGGGCATTCACGGCACTTTTGCATTATTTTTCTTGCTTATTCTCCCTGCTTTTGCCCTCTATAGCTTTCATGCTGCACAAAAGCGCCTGCTTCAATCTGATTCTTTGCAGCAACTAACCCAGGTTGGCAAGCCGATTTGGTGGGTTAGCTTGCAACGTCTGGTAAATACTCTTATGCTCATTGCTGCTGTTTTGGCTGTGAACTCTGGCAGGATGATGAAGGAAGAATGGCTTCCAGCAGGGCAGCTACATCATATTTGGTACTCCTTCCACCTTTGCACCTGGGTTGTGATGGTAGGCTGTGTGGCGATTCATGTTTTGATGTCTACCAAGGTGGGTGGTGCACCGTTGTTACTCTCAATGTTTTCGTGGAAGTTTCGCCCAGAAGATAGCCCTGCTAAATGGTCTAGTCGTTTCCGTACTTGGTTAACTAGCTTACAAACGAACTTTGGTGCGGAAATGAATAATTTTATACAAAATAATTTTTATGTCAGAATTATTGAGGTGATTGTGCTTGGTGGAATTTTGACAGCGTTTATCTTACCTGTATTTTTTCCCGGTAGTGAGTCATAGGTAATTGGCTGTTAGGGCACAGCCTGCCAATCGGCAGAGATAAATCCCTTGTCTGCGTAAATATCACTAGCATTAACCATCTCTAAAACACCATCAGCAGTAATTCTCTCATCTGTATTAGCAGGCACTATGTCATTAATAACGTTCCAAAGTCTATGCTAATCATCGGGGAAGTCTGAGTTGAAAAGCTGGTAACTTTCATCTTCTTACTTCTCCCGCCTTTTTTTTAATTCACATTAAGCGTTAGTTTTAATTCAAACATCTGTGCAATAAGTCTTTAAGCTTATGCTGATTGCCTGTGAGGTTGCTCCAGAACTTGGGGCTTAAGCCCCAAGTCTTGACATAGCTATCCTTAAATCTTAGTCATGAGAAATCTTGATATTTCTGCATGTGCCAACACAGCAGCAGGTTCGCGCTGGAGAGCGTTGTAATACTTTCTCTCGAAGGTATTGCCCGTCTCTAACGGTACAATCAGTGTGCGGACATCAGCAATCAACTTTTCAAAATCCTCCATTGCTATCGGTTCATCTGCTTCAAGCATTTCATCAACTTGCACAACCACCTCAGAAATACGATGTAGCCAAGCAAATTGTTCATGAGCGATAACTAGCTGAAGTAGTTCTCCACTTGATACTCGTCCACTAACCTGTTCGTAGGTAATGCGTTCTGTCTCCAGCAACATCTTATGAAGGTGGAGTAATTTGTTTCGTAAATCACGCAGATATTGATGTTGACGTATTCTTTGTGAAAGTGTGTTAGAAGTCAATGTTACCCATCCTTTCGTTATGATAGTTTTCAATGGCTTAAATAATTTCTGTGTCGGTATTCATTACGACATAGACTGTAGCGAACAACTGGTTTGTTGAGTGATACTTTAGGGGTTAGTAGCATATCCAACATACATAGTTGCGTAAACGTTCGCCAGCAGGCTTGCCGCTCTTACCAGAAATTTTCCTTTCCTTCTCTACAAGAGGCTTGCCTAACCTCAGTTCATGTATTTGGTTTCCTTCTGTAGACCTATGATAATCAACATATTTTTTATAATCGTTATATCTTATATTTGATTAATCATATATTAGCATAAACTTATAAGAAGTACATAGTGTAGAACCTATCAAAAAAATATCAATTATGGGAAAACCGTCTTAATGTCGCTAGCATACGTAATTCTAGGTCTTCTTCAGCAGCAAGAAATGACGGGCTACGACCTCAAAATAAGCTGCTTTGATCAATGCATTGCTTATTTGTGGCCAGCAGACCAGGCACAAATTTACAGAACTCTCGATAAGCTAGTTGAGCAAGGCTGGATTACCTGTACGGTTGAGATTCAGCACGATCGGCCCAACCGCAAAGTCTACAGCGTAACTGAACCAGGGAAAGCCGAATTCACCCGATGGCTTGGAATTCATCAGCCCTTGCCGACTGTACGAGAACCAATGCTTGTCCAGTTGCATTTTGCAGATCAGTTGCCGAATGAAACCATCATTTATCTACTGGAGCAACAATTAGCGGCTCGAAGCAAAAAGCTTGCTGAATGTGAAATCATCGATTTGCCATCACTTAGTGATGAGTCTGCCAACCGTGAGCAAGTTATGCAAAGGCTGGTGCTGGAGTTAGTGATCAAAAGAGAACAGACTTATATTGATTGGTTGAAGATAGCGCTTAATGTTATCAGTCACCAAAAGCCATATGCATCACATTACCAGATTCTTTGACACTCCCTAGCACGAAACGAAAATCGGCGGGAATCCTATCCCTTCAATCGGTACTAATGACTCGAAATCCCGCGGATTTTCATAGCCGTGGGATGAGTTAACTGTCCTCTTTAGGATGATTGGTTATCATGCCCACAGACTTAAACTGTATACTGTAGGGCGTTTTCACTAGAACCCCCGCGCCGTTAACATTTCAAAGAGAGGAAGCTGTTGGCTCTGGCTCGTTTTTCTGTAACTCTCATAAATCAAGGTAATGGTAACAATAGCAGTCAATCCGTATCTCGATCGCAATTTTGCTCCAATCCGCGAAGAAATCACCACAGACAAATTGCCAGTCATCGGTGAATTACCCCTTGACTTATCGGGGATGTTTGTCCGAAATGGCCCTAATCCTCAATGGACACCCATCGGTGAATATCACTGGTTTGACGGAGATGGAATGTTGCATGGTGTGCAAATTAGCAACGGCGTAGCCACTTATCGTAACCGCTACGTACAGACAAGGGGATGGAAAAAAGAACGAGAAGCGGGTAAGGCTCTCTGGAGTGGGATGTTAGAACCACCACGAACTGATAACCCCCACGGTGGCTACAAAAATACTGCCAATACTGCCTTAGTGTGGCACGCTGGTCAGATGTTGGCACTGAACGAGGGAGGTAAACCTCACGCCATTAAGCTTCCTGAATTAGATACTATTGGCGAGTATACCTATAATGGGAAGCTAACTTCTGCCTTTACAGCCCATCCTAAGGTAGACCCGGTGACGGGAGAAATGATCTTCTTTGGCTACTCTCTGTTTGTACCACCGTACCTGCAATATAGTGTGGTTTCAGCACAAGGAGAACTTTTGTGGACAGTACCGATTGATCTGCCAATAGGAGTGATGATGCACGATTTTGCCATCACAGAAAACTACACAATATTTATGGATTTGCCGTTGACTTTTAAGCCTGAGCGATCGCAACGGGGAGAACCTGTAATGATGTTTGAGCGCGATCGCTCTAGTCGTTTTGGCATTGTACCACGTCACGGTAACAACAGTAATATCCGATGGTTTGAGAGTCCCTCTTGCTACGTCTTCCATACCCTCAATGCCTACGAAGAGGGAGATGAAGTAGTGCTGATTGCTTGTCGCATGAGTTCTACGACTGTTTTGAGTTTAGATGATTCGCAACCTGACCCAGATGCAAATATTCCCCGCTTGCATCGCTGGCGATTTAACCTCAACACAGGGACAGTACGCGAAGAAATGTTAGATGATGTAGCTTCTGAATTTCCCCGCGTCAATGAAAACCTGTTGGGGCGACAAAACCGATATGGCTACACTAACAAAGCAGCAAACAATCCCCTACCTTTATTTGAAGGTATTATTAAATACGACTTCAGCAGTGGAAAGTCCCAAACCCACGAATTCGGACAGGGGCGCTATGGCGGTGAAACTGTGTTTGCACCGCGTCCTGGTGCAATTGCTGAGGATGATGGTTGGCTTATGACTTTCGTCCACGATGAGAATTCCAACACTTCAGAATTAGTAGTGGTGAATGCCCAAGATGTAACTGCTGAACCTCTAGCGCGGGTGATAATTTCTCAACGAGTGCCTTATGGATTTCATGGTGCTTGGGTTGCAGGGGAATAGTCGATCATTTCGCTTTTACAGTCAGCAATTATTATAAAAAGGCCTCTCCCTGGTTCTGCTACGCAAAACCTGTCCCTCTCCGAGTCGGAGAGGGACAGACTTGAACTTTAGTTCAAAGTAGGGAGAGGTTAGTGGAACTCACGTTTACGTTTTTTCCCTATACCCACCAGCGTAGTTAATTACACAAATTGTTCTATATGATTTGTGGGTTCCATAAGCAACGCCAGCTACTCTAAAAGTGCCGTTAAAAATGTTTGTTCTATGACCGCGATCGGGCACACCATCATCAATAATTAACTGCATGACAATATCTTGAGCGGTGTTTGGGCCATAACTGATATTTTCGCCTGCGGTTGTTTGCCATCTACCATAGCGATTGATGCGATTAAAGGGGTTACTACCATCGCTACCATCATGACCTGTAGCACCTTTTGGGCCTTGGTCTTTAACATGGTCTCTTGCTCCTAAAGACATACCCTTAGATGCACTCAACGCTCCTACAGGACGTGCTGATTTCAAAAATGCGATCGCTTCATCGACTGCTTTGACTCCTTCTTGAGTTCGCAGATAGGTATTATTAGAAATTTTGACTCGGTTCCCCTCAAAGCGCTTTCTATAGTTTTCCATAATCGGGAGATATGACTTGGGATTTGTTCGTACTTTATTTGTTTCAACAATTACCTGTTGTTCCAGTGGTGAAAGATAACTCGCCTTTGCTAATAAAGTTGGAGTGCTAGGTTTAACTACTGCTGGCTTAGAGTTTGCCACAGATGGGGTAGATTGAAACAGTTGATTTGAGCAGCCGAAAACCAGGGCAACTGGCAAAAGTACCCAAAATTTAATGCGATACATTCATTACCTCACAATCTTTTCTATGGATTAATTTAGTGAATTAGAAGAAATAAAAATTTTCAACACACAGAGAAGTTTGTAGACGCTTCTTTATTCGGAATTTTAGAAGCGGCTTGTTATCATACATTAAAACTTCGATCAGTCCCCTAATAAGAACGGAAATGAGTTTATCAATAGTTATAGATAACCCTGTGCTCGTCTTTGTTCCTTGAGTGTTAAAAAAGGATTACTTAATACCTGTTGTAACCTAGCTAACACTCAAACGCAAACCACAAAAAATATTTTTCCCGAAAAAATGGGTTTAGAGCTACGTCGTTCTACAACGGCTTTTGTTCTATTAGTTCAGAAGTTGTCATTTGTGGTTATGCTAGGTTGAATAAGAGTTTAATATTATGATCGTGGTATCCGATACCCGGTTGAATACCACGATCGTAAGATTAAATAGTCAGCTAGAACATATTAGTTATGTTCTAGTGTGTCAACTTTACTGATTATGAGTCTTAGGTAACAGTTGAGTCATCATAGACATCAGAGCTTCTAGCTTAATATTAAGCTCCTTATTTTGAGCTTCTAGCTCGTCTCTTTGGGCTAACGCTTGTGTTAGTTTATCTAACTTAGGTTGAATAGGTTGAGCAGTTTTTTTCTTACCTTTACCGATCATTCTCACGCTATCCGCGCTAACAAATGTAGGCTGCTCAACGCCTTCAGGTAACTGTAGATGAAATACATACTTATTGATGTTACTAGGATCGGAAGGGTCAACGGTACGCTTGATCCCGTATCCCTTTTCTTTTTTTAAGTAGTTACCGAAAAATGATCGCGATCCCTCACGCCCTGTTCCTATATTCATTCCCTTGTTCTCAAATTCATCTAAAGTCGATCCCTTCATTAGTAGGGTAACGATCATATACATCTGTGTTCCCTCTGTAATAGGCTTAAGTTTGTCCTTAGAATTAGGCGCTATATCAGCGTATTTGTCAAACTTTTTAACTCTAGTTGTTTTGACAGATTGATCGGCTTGATCGTTATTTTTATTAATCGTGATCGCTACAGGTTTAGTAGTTTTTTTCTTTTCCTCTAACATATCGGCAATCGGATCGGTTGATACGTTATGAGGTTCTAAAACTGTTTTTAGTGAGCGAATAAACTCCCTTATAATATCTGTTTTGGTTCGCTTTGCTTTTTTTGCATATCGCTCAATGGCTTTCATCTCTTCTTGCGAAACTCTAATGTGCAACTGTTTTTCAAGCATTCTGTGTACCAATGTGCTACACTAATTATAGTGGAAAGGTAATCAACCACTTAAAAAACCTAGCTGTCGAAAGACAAAGCACTGAACCTTGACAATTGAATCTATGCAGTTCTACTGCATTGTTCTAGTTTCTTCCTAGCAGTAGGTAAAAGATTCATAGGAGCTAGACGACTCAGAATTTTGGAACAATTTGTTTCAAACTAAACAGGACTTGCAGGAATGCAAATAGGGTAGGGCATACCCGAATTAACGCTTGGGGAGAATCCCACCTCTGGTCTAGATGACGCGAGGACTCTGGGTTAAGTGGTTTCGTTGAACCAAGAATTCCCGTCGATTTATCGCGGGGAGTGTCAAACTTTGAGAAACCAGCGCTGCCGATACATCAGAACACCAACAGCCCACCACAACAACACGGTGACTATGGCAAACAATAGGGAACCATTCAGCACTCCCGCCCAAGATGCGAAAAAATTCTGGTAAATCCAATTGTAAGTACTGGGAGCATCTTTACTTGTGCCAATAGTGGTTTTCACTAAGATTTTAATCAATAAAACGGATGGAACGAAAAGTGCGATCGCATTTAAGCCCATAATTTCAAAAGGTTTACTCCAGCGACGATTCAGCCGGACTTCGATTAATTCATAACAAGCTGCTAGCAAAAGTAACGCCCAACCGCTAGTAAAGATTACATAAGAACTTGTCCACAGCTTTTTGTTGATGGGGAATGTCCACCCCCACGCCCAACCGATAATTAAACAACCAACTCCAAATAATGCTAACCCGATACTTGTGCGTGACTGTACAGGTTGGCTACGTATCCATTGACCAGTAAAGTAGCCAGCGAGAACGCTTACTATTGCGGGAATAGTACTGAACAGTCCTTCTGGATCTCCCATAAAGTTGAAACCATCACCTTTATATAGATGTGGTTTAGGAATAATCAGACGGTCAACATAAGCACCAAAATTAGCTTCTCGTGTCAGAACTCCCGCGCCAAAATCGGGTACTGGTACATACATCATCGTTAGCCAGTAGCCAATGAGTAGCACTGCTGCGAGTATCCATTGAAATTTACGCGGAAGGTTGAGAACTATTAAGGAAGCCAGCAGATAGGTAATGCTAATGCGCTGCAACACTCCCATAATGCGGATGCTACTCAAATCAAAAGTCCAAATACCCTGATTCCAAAAGCCATTTAGTAGTAATCCCAAGGCAAAGAGAATGGCGGCGCGGCGTAAGATGCGCCAGTAAATAGCTGAGGTTGTATTACCTTCGGTGTACTTTGACAGCGAGAAAGTCATCGCTACACCAATAATGAAGAGAAAGAAGGGAAATACCAAGTCAGTTGGTGTGCAGCCGTGCCAATCGGCGTGGGCTAAGGGAGGATATATATCATCTGCAACTCCCGCCATATTAACAAGAATCATCGCTGCGATCGTAATGCCACGAAAAACATCCAGTGAAGTCAGGCGCATAAGCGGAATTTTATGTTAAATGAGTGAGTATCTAAGCTACTCTGCCTGATGCAGGTAATCAAGCAAAATTTATAGACTTGGATACAAGGTAAAATTTTGTTAAGTAATTACCACCACTCGCTATGCCAATTAAAGTTGGAGATACCGCTCCTAATTTCACTTTACCTGCTCAAAACGGCTCAACAATTAGCCTCCAAGATTTTCGCGGCAAAAAAGCTGTAGTCTTATATTTTTACCCCAAGGACGACACACCCGGATGTACGGCTGAATCCTGCGCCTTTCGCGATCAGTATGAAGTGTTTAAAAGTGCTGGCGCTGAAGTTGTTGGCATGAGTGCTGACTCCACCGAATCTCACCAACGATTTGCAGCAAAATATAATCTACCTTTTACCCTATTAACTGACAAAGGCGACCAAGTTCGGAAGCTATATGGCGCAACAGCAGCCTTTGGCTTATTCCCTGGTCGCGTTACTTACGTTATTGACCAACAAGGAGTTGTGCAATACGTCTTTGATTCAATGTTTAACTTTAAAGGTCATGTTGAAGAAGCATTGAAAACTTTGCAACAACTTGTGAAATGAAGGATTAGGTATTGGGTAGTGGGGATTGAGAAATTCTTTTCTAGTCCTCAGCCCCCAGTCTCTAGTTCCTAGCCCCTATTTAGAATGCGATTTTTCCGGCATGACAATATTAGCGTGGCTTGCCTTACCATTCTTGCCGTTAGTATGGGCATTACCATTGCGGGGATGGATCACACCATAACCGCCGTGGTTGCGTTCGTAAATTACATTAATCTCTCCAGTTTCAGAATTGCGGAACATATAAAAGTCGTGTCCCACAAGTTGCAGTTGTTCCAGGGCTTCTGCAAGGGTCATCGGCGGCATGGAAAAATATTTGGTACGGACGACTTCGTTAGGTAGTTCGGGGGTGCGATCGCCAATTAAATCTGTGACTACCGATTCTACAACAACTTCTGGTGGTTGAGCTTGAGTTTTTTGGTCTTGACGGCGTTCTTTGTATTTCCGTAATTGACGAGCAATTTTATCTGCAACTAAGTCAATGCTGGCATAGAGATTTTCGCTGCTTTCCTCGGCACGGATAACGTTACCATTTGCATAAATAGTTACTTCAGCCGCTTGTCTAGTATTAATTCGGGGATTACGGGCTACGCTAAGATGCACATCCACTTCATTTGTAATGCTCTGAAAGTGACTAACTGCTTTTTCAATCTTTTGATGTACATACTCACGAATTGCATCGGTGATTTCAATATTTTTGCCGTGGATGACAAGCTTCATGTAAACTCTCCCACTGAATATTTGATGTGTGAATTTGCTTTGTATGAAAAGAAATTGCGGTAAGGTCTATTACTCCCGCCAAAACAAATTGTGAACTTTTTCTATGTACTGCTCGTAAGCTGTCTCTAAGCTTACTGCATCTGGGTTTTTGCTCATTATACCCTTGATTTTCCTCCTCATCTCTGCGCTGATATCCAATTGGATTTTCACATAGAAATTTTTGATGAGAAAATATTAGCAGTAGCTTCTGTAACTATCTTTTGTATTAAAAGAACGCTTACAGAATTGTTGATAGTTGCTCCTTCTGTGTTCGGTTGAATTTTGCTTGCTGTTGTTCAATAATACAAGTCTTTGGGGAAATTTGATTCTGTTTAAAATTCAAACAATCTTATGAAAATCATCAGCCAATACATTCGCCTTTATCGTCTTGGCATGATGCTTATTGCAGAGAATTCCTCCTAAAACCTATTGAGGTTGTATATTCAAGCTAGCACTTTGTATTTTCTAATTTATGTTCCCTTGACTTTCCTTTAAAATCCTTTGCAAATCTTTACATTTATTGACTCCATCTGTGTAACTTGAAATATATTTCGTCCCCGATACGAGTTGATTTTTGGCATGATCCATAGTATAAAACTACATAAATACCGTTGTTTATTATATAACCAGGGATTAATGCCTTACTTAGATGCTCATGGATGGCAGCGATCGCTCCTCACTGAGCGTATCCATGACCCTAATCTAGATGACGTGTTAATTTTGCTAGAACATCCACCTGTCTATACTCTTGGGCAAGGAAGCAACTCAGATTTTCTCAAATTCGATATTGACAAAGGTCTATATGATGTGCATCGAGTTGAACGAGGTGGTGAGGTTACTTACCATTGTCCCGGTCAACTGGTAGGGTATCCAATTTTAAATCTGCAACGTTATCGTAAAGACCTCCATTGGTATTTGCGGCAACTCGAAGAAGTCATAATTGGCGTATTGGCAGTTTATGGATTGCAGGGAGAAAGAATTCCGGCTTTTACTGGCGTTTGGTTACAAGGGCGAAAAGTTGCGGCTATTGGTATTAAAGTCAGCCGTTGGATTACCATGCACGGCTTTGCATTAAATGTTTGTCCAGACATGACAGGCTTTGAGCGCATTGTACCCTGCGGTATTTCTGATAAACCTGTAAGCAGTTTGGCTGAGTGGATTCCAGATATCACCTGCGAAGAAGTGCGTTTTTTTCTAGCACAGTCCTTTGCTGAAGTCTTTGGCGTGGAATTAGTCGAGTCGCAGCCTCAAAGATTTTTCCGATCTGAGTAGATTCAGATTGTAATTATGTAATAAATGCTATAGCAGTTATATTTAAATTGTGAGACACTGATGAGAGTAGCCCATATTTAATAGTATGAAAATAACTATTTAACTACGGTTGTCAAAGCAAAAATTTGATTATTTACAAACTTCTATCCTAAATTTTTACGGTACTCAAGCACAACTTTGCGCGTGAATTACTCAAATAATCTCCAGGTATATGCCCCATCGTTAACCTTTCTGAGAGAACGTGATTGGACAGCTTTGATAGAACTATTTGATACAGACGATGGTGATGAAATTGAAGCCGACATCGACAGGAGTTTGTTTTGGCTGATACCTGAACCTTGTTGGGAAGATGATCCCTTTGATTTCTTACGCGAATATCTTTGATGAGTTATGAGTTATGAAAAAATCTTTAATTTACAACTCCTCGCTCCTAACTATTTAACGTTGAGGCGACTGAGGAAAATACGCAGACGATCGCTTTGGGGATTGGTCAGTACTTCATAGGCTGGGCCTTGTTCCGTCACAATACCTTTGTCTAAAAATATCACTTGATGGGCTACTTCTTTGGCAAATTGCATTTCATGGGTGACAACCACCATTGTCATCCCTTCTGATGCCAATTGCTGCATCACTTGCAAAACTTCGCCGACGAGTTCGGGATCTAGGGCGCTGGTGGGTTCGTCAAATAGCATGATTTGGGGATTTATACATAAACTACGAGCGATGGCTACTCGTTGCTTTTGTCCACCGGAGAGTTGTTCGGGATAAGCAGAGGCTTTGTCAAATAAACCAACTCTGTCTAAATATAATCTCGCTAATTGGGCGCTTTCCTTCGGTGTTTTTCCCAAGACTTTACGCGGTGCGAGTGTCATATTTTCTAATACGCTCAGATGAGGAAACAGGTTGAACTGTTGGAAAACCATGCCTACTTGTGTTCGTAGTTGCCGCAGTTGGTTATAGTTGACAGTGGATCGGGATAAGTTGATACCGTTGATTATTAAACGCCCGTTGTCAATGGTTTCTAGGCGATTGAAGCAACGTAGTAGGGTACTTTTACCACAACCGGAGGAACCGATAACTGCAACGACTTCTCCCCGGTTGATTTCGCCGGTGATTCCTTTGAGGACTTTTAGGGAACCAAAGTTTTTTTCGATGTTGTCAAAAATAATGGCGGGGATGGTATTGTTCATCACTTGTATCAGGCTGCTCTACAGTTGATTGTAAGGCTTTTAATATAGACGCGTAGCAGTTCTAAAAAGCGCCTCAGAATGTATTTATTGGCGGGAGATTTGATAGTTGCAAGATATAACTTGAACGAACCACAGAGGCGCAGAGAGCGCAGAGGAGGAGAGAAAATAATATGGTTAAATTTAGTTTTATCCGTTGGTTACGCTTATCTCTAGTTGTAAGTTTTAGCTGTTTGTTACTGGCTGGCTGTGGGGTGAATCCTAGTACGGTGAAAATGCGGGTTGCTACTGAACCGGCGTTTCCACCTTTTGAATTTCAGGGAAAAGGTGGTGAGTTGCAGGGTTTTTCGATTGATTTGATGAATGCGATTTCTTCTTCTACTAACTTTAAAGTGGATTTTCAAAGTCTGCCTTTTGACGGCATTATCCCAGCTTTGCAAGGCAAAACGGTAGATGCAGCGATTAGTTCGATCACTATAACAGAAGAGAGAGCGAAGACGATTTCTTTTTCTCGTCCTTATTTTAAAGCTGGGTTAGCGATCGCAATCCGCACAAACAATCAAAATATTACTGGCTTTGACAGTCTCAAAAATAAAAAAATTGCAGTACAAATTGGTACAACTGGGGCTGCAAAGGCTAAAAGTATTCCCGGAGTGCAAATTCGCAGTTTTGATTCAGCACCTCTAGCCCTCCAAGAATTGCTCAATGGTAATGTGGATGCGGTGATAAATGATGCTCCTGTGACTTTATATGCCATTAATATGGGCAATCTTCAAGGAATAAAAGTAGTACAGCAATTGCTGACGGAGGAGTTTTACGGGATTGCAACAGCTAAAAATTCGCCGAATTTGGCATTAATTAATGACGGTTTGGATAGGGTGCTGGAAAATGGTACTTATTTCCAAATTTATCAAAAATGGTTTAAAGCCGAACCACCATCATTACCAGTTAAATCACCATTTGAGAACCAGACTAGCGCTGGCGCACCTCAAATATTTACCTCAATTGGCGTGATTTTGCAGGCTTTTCCGACTTTATTACAGGGAGTTTTAGTAACGTTGCAATTAACAATACTTTCTGTAGTGTTTGGTTTAATTGGGGGTTCCTTGATTGGTATCGTCCGTCTTTCTCGTATCGCACCCGTGCGTTGGGTAGCCAGGGCGTATGTAGATTTTTTCCGGGGAACACCTTTGTTGGTGCAAATTTTTATGATTTATTTTGGATTACCTGCAATTTTGCAAGAACTTGGTTTTACATTTACTTTTGATCGTTTGGTAGCTGGGGTAATTGCCTTAAGTTTAAATAGCGCCGCATACATTGCGGAAGTTGTACGTGCTGGAATTCAATCAATTGAAACAGGACAAGCAGAAGCAGCGCAATCATTAGGTTTAAGTTCTGTGCAAACAATGAGTTATGTAATTTTTCCCCAAGCTTTCCGGCGAATGATTCCACCCTTGGGCAATGAGTTTATCAGTTTGTTGAAAGATACAAGCTTAGTTTCTGTGATTGGGTTTGAAGAATTGGTACGTAAAGGACAGTTAATTGTCGCTGATAACTATCGCGCTTTTGAGATTTACGCTGGTGTAGCAGTGGTTTATTTATGCTTAACGTTACTTTCTTCACAAGCTTTTAGTCGCTTAGAAGTTTGGATGAATCCGGTTAAACGGCAAAGAAAATACGATACCTAATAATTTTTCTGATGACTGGAGGCAGCGTAAGTCTCTGGCTCTGCGGCTAAATTTTTTATTATTAATAAGTGGATTTAGCTAAACTATAAAAATCAAATTTTTTCAACATTTCCAAAAAAGTGAATACCGCAGGCACATGGAGGGCATTAGATAGAATTGCAGTTCCAATTACTCTCTTTAGCGGTGCAGGTAAACTGTATACCTGCACCTTTGGGGGAATAGGTACAGCTGCCAAACGAGGCATAATAGCTGCTCTCAATCCTTGATTTACCATACTAACGACTGTGGAATCTTCTTGGATATCGCTAGCAGTATTTATTGGGATTGCTAAAGTCTTCAGGTGATTGTGAAGAATGCGTCCACAGGGTGTGCAAGGAAGTAAAACCGGTGGATAGGCTGCTATATCTTCCCAAGTAATTTCTGGACTGCTAATTTTGGTATGTGGTGGTAGTAAAGCTAGATACTCATCCTGAAAAATTTCCCAGGTGTCAAATTCTTCACCAGTTGGTAAACAGGTAATACCAATATCGGTACGTCCGTCACGCAAACACTGTTCTACATCTGTGAAAGCAGGGCACTCTATGATTGTGACAGCAATTTCTGGAAATTGATTATGAAACTGAGAGATCGCTTTTGGTAATAAATGGGTGGCGACGCTACGAAAAGCCGCAATTCGCACATGGCCACCATGTAAACCTTTATGCAAGTTTGCTTCGTGTTGCATCATCTCTAGATGCTGCATAGCCTGACGAGCATGATATAAAATGCGCTCTCCAGCCGGTGTCAGCACAGCACCGTGACGGCCTCTGGCAAATAAAGGCACACCTAATTCTTCTTCTAAGGTAGCGATCGCATGACTAATCGCAGGCTGAGAAAGCTGCAATTCTAAGGCTGCTTCACTAAAATTACCACGATCTGCGACTGCAACTATGGCTCGAAGTTGGGAGAATTTCATAGGCAATTAATGAGAACAAGGGTATACACATCCTGATTTAATTGTGACAAAAAGGTAGTATTAGTAATTTTTCATATCTATAAATCCTATTTATACAACCTATACAAGCCATGATTTGATTCCTAATTAAGATATTGCTACTGTTTTATTTACTGAGCAACTTTCAGGAATAATTTTATGAACAATAAAATTAGGCATCTCACAATAGGAGAGCCAAAAATAAATGGTAGCCCGTTATTGAAGAAAAAATTCAACTCCAAATTTTGGGGATTTCTGCATAGTATCTGGAAAAATTTTGTTAAAAAGCTCTTACTAGATTCTAACGAATTACAAGTTTGGCAGAAGGTTGACCGCTACGGTAATATCTACTGGCAAGCTTACGATCCTGCAACTGGAAAAAGTTTTTCTTCAGGTTCTCAAGCTGATGTTTGTATGTGGATTGAGCAGCTTTATAGGTATTAAAAATATGACGCAACTAACTTTAGTAATTGGTAATAAAAATTATTCATCTTGGTCACTCCGTCCTTGGCTATTGATGAAACAACTTGGTTTAGAATTCAATGAAATTAGGATTTCTCTCTACAATAACCTAGATTATGCATCAAAAATTCGGCAATACTCACCATCAGGGAAAGTACCTGTGTTGTTGCACGACACGCAAACTGTGTGGGATTCTCTTGCTATTTGTGAATATCTAGCTGAAACGTTTCCGACTCTGCAATGCTGGCCAGAAGATAAGGCCGCAAGGGCATTCGCCCGTTCCATCAGCGCAGAAATGCACTCAGGCTTTCAAAATCTGCGTCAGAATATGCCGATGAACTGCCGTACTAAATATCCTGGTAAAGGTTTAGCACCCGGCGTACAGCAAGATATTGACCGCATCACTAATATTTGGCAAGAATCACGTCAAGAATTTGGGAATGGTGGCAATTTTTTGTTTGGTCATTTTGCGATCGCTGATGCATTCTTTGCTCCAGTTGTCCTACGGTTTGTAACCTATGATGTGCAGTTAGATCCTGTTTCTAGAAATTATGTAGAGGCAGTTTTGGCACTTCCAGCTATGCAAGAGTGGATAAAGGCTGCAAAGAATGAGACAGAAATTATCCCCCAATACGAGTATTAATTAAGTAAAGAAGAATATGAACAGCAGGAATATTTCAATTCGAGAGGCAAACCAAAGGGATATTCCTGCCATTATGGAATTGATTCATTTGAAAGCCGAATTTGATGGTTGTCCTAAATCTGTAGAAGCAACTTCTCAAAAGCTAGAAATTGATTTATTTGGAGAAAAGCCCCTTGCTTTTGTTCTTTTAGCTGAGGTTGATAGGGATGCCATTGGGTTAGCAACCTATCACTTTACCTATTCAACTTTTTTAGCAAAACCTGGAATTTGGCTTGATGACTTATATATCAAAGCTGAACATCGAAGCCATCGTGTTGGTCAGGCGCTGATGTTACGCTTGCGCCAGATTGGGCAGGAAAAAGGCTGTGGCAGAATCGATTGGACTGTAGCTGTATCTAACGAGCGTGGAATCAAGTTTTATGAAAGAATAGGTGCCAAGATTATTAACAAAGTAAAATTATGTCGCTTAGATGGTCAAGAACTAAGTAAGTAAATCTTCAGTAGGGGAAGCAGAACTAACTCAGGCTTCCTTCCTTAGCTTATAACTGGTTAATAATAGAAATTAATATAAATAGTGCCTTCAGAGCCGTAAACAATTTTTAATCTGCTACAGCATGAGTTAATATATAAATAAATGTCTTCTCAGGCAAAAGTTAAATAATTTTAAATATTAATAATATTTATACAGATTTAATCTAAAAATATATATCTATACCAATAAAAATAAATTTTTATTTGGTATTATTTTGTGGTTGTTATAATATTATATTGGCATAAATCTCTCTATCACGAATAAAAATATCTAAATTCAGCGATTTAAGGAGTAAAAATTATATTTACTGAGTATCAACACACCGAGGACTAATAGAGTTAAACTAGATAAAATATAAATTACAAATTAGTAGCTACAACATAATAAGCATTTATAAAATGAATTATTGATGAATAGCATAACAAATTAAACACTTTTTTGTAGTCAAATTAAAGCAGAATACATAGATGCGGATAATTGGACATATCAACTACAAAACGTACTACCCATGAGTTCCCGCGCACTGCTGCTAGTAAATCATCATGCCCGCCAAGGGCAAAAGGGTCTGTCGGAAGCGATTGAATATCTGAAGACACTTGGCTTTAATTTAATTGAGGAGTCTACAGAAGATCCCAAACATCTTGCCGAAGTTATACTTCGCTATCAGCATAAAGTTGACTTGGTAATCATTGGCGGAGGAGATGGCACTCTCAATGCCGCAGTAGATGTTTTGGTTGATACTCAGTTGCCCTTAGGAATTTTGCCTCTGGGAACTGCCAACGATCTAGCGAGGACTTTAGGAATCCCGAATTCCCTCAATGAAGCTTGCAAAATTATTGCTTGTGGAAATTTACACCGCATCGATTTGGGCTGGGTGAACGGCAAGCACTTTTTTAACGTTGCTAGCCTGGGATTGAGTGTAAAAATTACCCAGCGGCTTACCAAAGAAGCCAAACGCCGTTGGGGAATATTTGCTTATGCCGCCACTGCATTGCAAGTGATTTGGGAAGCTAGACCTTTTACTGCTGAGATTGTGATCAATAGTGAATCAGTTCGCGTGAAAACAGTACAAATTGCTGTGGGTAACGGCCGCTATTACGGCGGCGGGATGGCAGTGGCTGACGATGCCACAATAGATGACCAAAGGCTAGACCTTTATAGCTTAGAGATTAAACATTGGTGGCAGATTATACTATTACTTCCTGCTATGCGACAAGGGCGACATATATATTGGAAAAGTGTACGCTCTCTTCAAGGTCAAGAAATAAAGGTGCATACTCGCAAACCTCGCCCTATCAATACAGATGGTGAAATCACTACCTACACTCCTGCTCATTTTCGGGTTATACCTAAAGCTATAGCTGTTTTAGTACCTCCAAAAATTAAAAGTTAGCTCTGCTAAAAATGTGGGAACTCGCATCAACTCACGCCAAATGCATCTGAGATTTTCTCAAGATATAAAGTCCCTGTTGCAACGCCTAGCTGAACAACCCTTGACTCTAGGTGATATTCTGGCAGAAACCTCAGAACGAGGGTTTTGCCTAGTAATTACATTATTAGTTTTGCCCTTTTTATTTCCTATGCCACCGGGATTAACTGGCCCTTTTGGTGGTGCTTGTTTACTGTTGTCAGGGCAAATGGTTTTAGGGAGGCGATCGCCCTGGCTACCAAAAAGAATCGCTAACTACAAATTTCCTCGTCCCTTTGCCCAGTTACTTTTGCAAAATTTGGGACGTCTTACCAAAGTTTTACAGAAAATCGCCCGTCCCCGATTAGCAAAAATAGCCAATAATCCTTTGATTTGGCGAATTAATGGTATTTGTATCTCTTTATTAACAGTATTACTAATATTACCAATTCCCTTTACAAATCCCATTCCCACTGTAGGTATTTTACTTTTGGCTGTTGCCACCATCGAATCTGACGGTTTATTAATTTGCATTAGCTACGGCATTACTGCCCTAATTACGTTGTTCTTTGGATTTATTGGTTATGCACTATGGTTAGCTCCCAATTTGTTGCCGTCTATATTTAAATAATAAAAGCCCCCAGCTTTAGGCTAAGGGCTGTAATTTATTAGGGTGCATCTACCATTTATTAATCCGCTTTCTTGAGTGCTATATCCGGGCATATTTAAATTGGGGACAAAATTATTTTTTCACACATCAAAGAACATCAGAAATAAAAAAGCCTTCAACTAAAAGCTGAGGGCTATAATTTAATTAAGGTGCATCTACTATTTAGTAATCCACTTTATTGAACGCCATATCCGGGAAAATTAGACTTATAAGCAAATTTATTTTATTCCCGAATTAGAAAATATCAGTAATAAAAAAAGCCCCCAACTAAAAGTTGAGGGCTATGATTTAATTAAGGTGCATCTACTATTTATATATCCATCTTAGTTATTGCTGCATCAGGAAAAATTGAAAAAAAAATGGATGGCTGTGGCATTGATTCCATTAGCTACAAAAGAAGTACTAGTCTGAATGAGGATAACCTTCGGTTTTTGACTAGGTAATCATTGATCAACTTCACATTAATTTTACAATTACCCGGAATTTCCCTTAGATAAACAAAGTTTCTGTTAATATCTCTGATGCTATATCCGCAATAGTACTAATTTAGTTTATTAGTTGGGTATATGACTATAAAAGTTAGACGCACCCAACTTGATGAAGCGATCGCAATTTCTATTAGCCCTAGCTAGTCTTTGTATTGTCGGGGGAAGCTTTTTTCTGAGAACCACTTTTAGCAGTACTAGCGAACCTAAAATAATAACTGATACATCACGCTACAAAGAAATTCGTAATCAACTATGGTCTGATAATGACCAAGTAAAACATTTTCCTAATGAGATTCCCAGTGATGCCAAAAGCGTTCGCATTGCTTACTCTCCCAAATTTTTGCAAGGAAGTAGTTTTTTTCAAATTAGGCTGAAACAGCCACCTAACAAGATAGAAACATTACTTTCACACTACAGAAGTAGTGCAAAACACAAATATAGGGGTGGTAACACAAACAATCACATAAACCAGCCTAATGGTGTGCCGACAACTTTTTTCTACACCAGTGACTTTCCTACGGAATCTTTTCCAGCTAATTATGAAATATTAGTATTAAATACAAATGATAAAGGTAGACCTGGCTTCAAGTGGAATCATGGAGATAGTTATGGTGTCGCTATTAATAGTTCTGCCTCAGAAATTATCTATTGGTCTGAAAAATGGTAATTAGCAATACTTCTAGAGATAAACCTCTGTATCGATTATAGGAATGACCTACCACGGTGATAGTGGAGGTAGTTGTTAATTCAAATACCCTATAAAATACCCCTAGTCAATTAAGTGGATATTAGATTGATTCTACTCTCATGATAGTAATAAAAGAACGCTAATTTCCACTTCCCAATTCCAAAGTTTTCATTCTCTGTTACTAGGGGAATATTCTCTTGATCTTAACTATATAATAAGCAACACCACTAAGATGCTTTAGTTATAAAATAACCCATCTCAATGGTACAGTTATTAGTATTATTTAAAATTCACGGTCAGTTAAGCGAAAAAGGTGCACAAAATGAAAAAACTAGCAAATAGCCTCCTGAATGAACGCACAAAATCGATTGTCAGATCATCTGAAATATATCAACTTTTATTTAATAAAATACATTCAAGTAAGCTAGCTGTTGCAGGCAAAAAGCTTGATATTTGTGCTAATGAAATTGCTATTTATCTGCTTCAGTGTGGGAAAGGGAAATATGTATTGCGTGATAAAATTTGTCTTGAAATTGGAAGCGGATGGTTACTAACTCATTCATTAGTCTTTTACCTTCTTGGAGCAAAAAAGGTTTATGCAACGGATGTTTACCCGTTATTACAAACCGAAAATATTTTTAAAGCTGTGTGTAAGTCTGTACATTGGAGTGTCTTAGATAGTCTATCTACATTTGAAGATCGTGAGATTATCCGCTTACGTTTAAATAAACTGCTTTCATTAAAACAATTATCCGTAGAAGCCTTACAAGAGTTAGGTATAGAATATATTGCTCCAATTGATTTGTCTGAAATAATGCCTAGTTCAGAAAAAATAGATTTTATCTTTTCAAAATCTGTCTTAGAACATGTGCCAGTTGATGATGTTGTACCGCTATTGAAAAATCTTATAAGTAGCCTTTCTGAAGATGGCTTTATGTTTCATCTTATTCATTTACTAGATCATAATAATTTAAACGAAAAACCATTTGATTTTTTTGTTTATCAGCAGGAAGCCTACTCGATGGAATTACAATCAAGGTGGGGAAATCGAATTCGACGAAGCCAATGGGCGCAGATATTTTCTAACCTCAAAGATGTGGACTCTAAATTTTTATTTGAGTGGTCATGCAAGGACAGAGAATTACCAGAAAAAATTGACCCATCTATTCAATATATAGATGAAGAAGATTTAAGAATTTCTCATATTGGTGTACTTACTCGGAGAATTCACATCACTTCCGAAAGTCAAGTCTTAGGGAAAGAGAAGTTTTGAGTAAAAGCTTTCTCTAACCCGAATTTAGTACTTAGTGCTGCTTTTAGCCTTTTGGGTATATCACTTTGGGTAGTTAAAAGTTATAGGCAGCATAGCTAAAATTAATAATATGCTTAACAACTATCTGAATATGTAGAATGCCAACCGCTCTAATTACTGGTGCCTCTAGTGGTATTGGTGAAGCTTTTGCTCAAGAACTAGCTGCACGCAAAACAAATCTTGTACTCGTTGCTCGTTCTGAAGAGAAACTAAGCCAATTAGCTAAACAACTACAAGAAGAACACAAAATTCAAGTAGACGTTATAATCAAAGACCTCACGGAATCTGATGCAGCTACTGCTGTGTTTAATGCCACTAAAGCAAAAGGATTAACCATTGACTTACTAATCAACAATGCTGGTTTTGGTTACTATGGCGACTTTGCTGAAGGGGATGGAGAAAGACAAATTAAAATCGTGCAATTAAACGTTTTAGCATTGGTAGATTTAACTCATAAATTTTTACCCTTGATGCGGCAACGTCGGTCTGGAAGTATTATTAATGTATCCTCTATTACTGCATTTCAACCGATACCATACCTTTCTGTTTATGCTGCCACTAAAGCTTTTATTTTAAGCTTTAGTGAAGCGCTATGGGCAGAAAATCGTCAATATGGTGTCCGTATCTTAGTCACTTGTCCAGGCCCAATAGAAACAAACTTTTTTACAGAAGCTAATTTTCCTCCAGCGCTCGTAAGCAGTACAGATAAAGTGTATTCTTCTAAAAAAGTAGTTTGTGAATGTTTAGAGGCTTTGGAAAAAGGCTATCCAACTGTTATTAGTTCTGATACTACCACTCAAATTAGAAGCAAACTATCTCGGCTAGTACCGCGCAAACTTCTGCTAACTATGTTAGCAAAACACTTTAAAGCTTAAGTATATAGTTAGGAGTTAGGGGTTAGGAATTTCTAGTTCAAGAAAGTGGTAAATTTTAAACTCTTAACTTTTCACTCCTCACTCCTCCCTCCTCACTTATTACATATACCTTGTTAATTGAACTCGGTAACGGTCTTTTTTAGTAACGGCGATTTCCCCAACTTCTAAACGCCCTTTAGAGCGAATGGCGATTAAGTCGCCTGATTTGACTTGAGAACTAGCTTGAGTAACTTCCTTCCAATTGACGCGAACATCACCAGCATCAATGAAATCAACCATTTTGCTGCGAGACATACCAAAACCAGCAGATGCGATCGCATCTAACCGCAAAGAAGCCTCTACAGTAGTTAACTCTTTTTTCTTGGGTTCCCGAACCTTTAATTCAGTTACCTCAATTCGCTGAGTTTTCACAGGAACCGATCGCACCTGTTTAAGACTCATTTCCAAAAATTCCACCAACTCTGGTGCGACAATCGCCTGCGCCCCCCGTTCTCCTAAGACAATGATATCTCCTGTCTTTTCACGAACAATTCCCGTTCCCAACATTGCGCCTAAAAAGTCGCGGTGAGAGGCGGTATCAAACAGGAAATTACCAGCAATTTCCACAGCCACAAGACTGACTTGAGATTGATCTAAGGGAAGTTCTGAACGAGCGATCGCTAGTCTTTGGCGTTCAGCTTGCGGGTATCCGCCCCACGCAACTAATTGCACTTCTGTTAATCGGTTAAACACCCGTTGAATTTCCGCCAATTCTGGGGGAGACAGAAAATCAGTTAAAACCACTTCCCAAGTTTTGATGGCTTGCTCCGCTTGGTCAATTACACGAGCTACACTATCTCGATTTTCAACACTTTTTAAAAGTTCTTCTCGTGGCAACATTCTTAAAAATTATGAGTTATGAATTGAGAATTAAGCTTTATAACTATTTTGATTCTAACTTTAATTCCCATTTCAGTAGGTTCTCATCCCTAGCAATTTGTTGCATTCCCAGTTTTTCCAAAATGCGAATCGAGGCAACATGATCGTCTGGAGAATGAGCGATAATTCTCTTGAGTTCTGGCTGAGTAAAGGCAAAATCGACCAGTGCTTCTACTGCTTCAAAAACAAATCCCTGCTGGCGATAAGCTGATACCACCTCATAACCCATTTCTACAGTTCCTGTCTGATCGGGTTTGCTACCAAATCCCAAATCACCAATCAGGGTAGAATCAGCAATGTGGATCATTAGCCAGACACCCCAACCCAACTGGGAAGGATCATCTATTAGCATTTGAGCATACATTGGGAAAAAATCTAGCACCTCAGATCCATACCAATCATCAGGAACCCTGACCCCTAAAAGCCTCTCTACTTGTGATTTATTTTTTGTAATTACCGCTTGTGCCACTTCCAAAGAACAAGGAAGTAGCTCAAGCCTCTGTGTTGTAATGTGTAAACTATGATTCATTTATTACACGTTACCTGTGTCAGCATAACCTTGGATATTTTCTGGATCAAACTGACGTAATATTCGGGTTGCTTGTCGAGTGAGAGTTTCAGAACCTTGAACGGCAACCAAGTATTTACCTGCATCTAAGCGGTTGCGATAAGGTAAAGCATCACCACTACCAAAGAGTAAACCGATTCCGCCACCAACAAATACACCACCCATAGCACCACTAGCAGCACCCAATAGTCCGCCAACGATGTGATTACCAACCTCACCCGCCCAGGCAAAAGTATTTAAACCAGTGATTAGGCTGAATGTAAAACCTGCAAAAAAGCCAAACGGTATCAGCCAGGTTGCCATCAGTTGTGCTTGCTTTTTGGCTTGGTCTTTAGGGTCAATTAAGCCAAACTCGTCAGCCGTTTTATAGCCCTTCCCAAGGATGGTACTGTTTATACCTTCTTCTTCTAAAGCTAAGTAAGCAGCTTCGGCTTGAATGCGGTCTGGTAATACGGCAACAAGGTAATTCATTGATTTTACAATTTTTCTAATAGAAGTTTTGCCTTAATTACAGCGTATCAGTCTTGGTAGAATCAATCTTGCATTGGGTAGGAGTTAAGAGTTAGAAGTTAGGAGTTTGCAAAGGCTTTGATTTTTACTCCCTAACGCTAGCGAGGGAGGAGTTGGGGTTAGGTCTGTATTGAATTCAACTACAAACCGCGACGCCGATAGCGTTCGCGTAGCGTCTCGTAGAGAAGCGTTAGCGAGTCTTCTCCTATCGGAGACGCTGCGCGAACAAGCGTCATAGCCCGCCGCAGGCATCGCACAAGTTAAGCACAAGTTAAATATACATCGGCTGATCACTTGAGCAAATTTAGTGGCTCACAAAAATTGTTCACGCCTTGCTTAAGGACATATATCAAAACTGGTGTTGCCAAAATTTTAGGAAACGTCGGCATTGCTTTTAAATGTTGCATCATCTTTTGAGGTGAAGTATTAAGCAAATCTTCTCGATATTCTTGTTCGCAAATGACCACACGCCATTTTCTAGCCAAGGCATCTAACCACTCGGAATTTGCTCTTTCTGGTTGCTGTCCTGCCCGGATAGCTAGCGTCATCGCCGCATCTTCTAAATCTCCATCACAGTCTTCAATCAAATCTAGCGCTTCCATATCGCTAGGATCATCTGCCAATTGAGAGCGAAACTGTGCAATTTCTTGAGATGTTACTTTAGTCATGAGTCTTTGACAAGGCGATCTAACACTCAGTTATGCTACATCATTTCACAAAATTGCTGTTACAAATACATTTTTTACCAAAAAGTCTCATTTTTCAATAATTACATTGAAAAATGAGACTTTTAAAATTTTTAATTGAGAGATGAGTCAGCACTACTAGCGTAATGCTCTGAGGGTAACAGACCGTTGTAACTGGGCTAAAGCGCGGTTGTAATCCAAAATTGCTGTGACTCGATTACCTTCAGCTCTTGTGAGGTCGTTTTCAGAGTTAATGACATCAGTTTGAGTGCCTACACCAGCTTGGAATCGCAAACGCGCTAAACGTAGAGCTTCCCTGGCTTGTTCTAAAGCGGTATTAGCGGTTTGAACATTCTCCAAACTAGATTGCTGGGTAGAAAAAGCTTGTTCTACCTGAAAGCGAATTTGGTTACGCTGTTCGGCAAATTGAGTTTCTGCGATCGCAATATTAGCTCTGGATTGATCTGCTCTTGCTCTTGCTGCTCCTCCATCATACAAATTTAGCCTTGCCTGAACTCCCAATGAATAACCATCAGTAACACTGACACTATCATCGAACTGATCTAGTAGGTTGTAGCTAGCTACCAAACTAACTTGAGGACCTAGCTCCGCAAGGGCCTGCCTACGCTGTTGTTCACTGATATTGCGTTGTGCTAAAAACTGTTGCAGTTCGGGACGATTTTGAAAAGCCAGCACAATACTTTGTTCTAGCGTTTCGTTCCAAAGACCAGCCAATTGTACAGGATCAGCCGCACTGATATTTACCGCCTGCGGCAAACTCAACCGAGTTGCTAAACGACGACGGGCAATTTCTTGCTGGGATCTAGCATTAGTCAGGTCTTGTTGGGCATTGGCTAAATTCACCTGAGAGCGTAGCACATCGAACCGCGTACCAACCCCAGCTCGCTCTAAAGCTTCTGCATCACGCAAACTAGCCTCGGAGTTCTGCACAGCCGACTGGGCAATGCGTACTTGTTCATCTGCTTGTTGCAAATTGTAGTATTCAGTAGCAACATTCAGGCGGATTTCTTCAGACTGAGTTTCTACAGCCAACTCATTGAAACGCACCTGTTCTTCAGCCGCTCTGATGTTAGCTTGTACTCTCCCAGAGGTGTAGATGTTATATGAGAGTTGTGCTTGACCGGAAAAAGATGTACTGGCTTCATCGGGAGATGATATACCCGTCTGCTGTTCTTGGAGTTCCGACGATAGCTGACTTCCAGCAGACTGACTGCGAGTAATATCCGTACTAACACCAAGAGTGGGTAATAAGGCCGCTTGCGCCTCACGTAGAGCCGCTCGATTGCGTTCTAGCTCCAATAGAGACACCTGCAAATCCCGATTATTACGCCGTGCTAGCTCCAGAGCCTGTGCCAAAGTAATTGGCTGATTTCCCTGGAGTCTCACTTCCTCTGGTTTGGTGGGAAACTGCAAGGGATTTGAACTGGGAATAAGGTTCTCTGGAATTTGTACTGGCCCTGACGGCACAGGAGTTACGGCTCTCGGCACAGTGGGAGGTTGGACTGAATCCTCTGGTACAGGAGTTACAGTTTCCGGCACAGTGGGAGTTGGCGTCGAATCTGGCGGAATCGGGCTATTACTCTGAGCAACGCGGGAGCCACCAGCATTTTGTTGTAAACAGGTGCTTGAGGTTAGTAGCAAAGTAGCTGAGGAATCAGTTTTGCTTTTCCCCAATTCCTGTGGACATCTTTGCGCTAACAACAGTTTTGCCGATACTACACCTGTAGCTGAAGTTTGTAAAAATGTTTGCAACTGAGTAACAGTATTTACCTTTTGAACCACTGGCTGCTGTGCAGAAGACAGAGGCAAAATTCCTTTTTGAACAGAAGAAGGTTTTGAAGTGTAGTTGGGAACTACTATCCTCTTTGATTCCTGCCCATAAACGTTTGAATTACTGTTTTTTTGGTTATTTTGAGCAGAACGGCTGACATCTAGCTGCTGAGAAGCATTAGAGGTAGGTGTCAAACTGAAAAATTTACTTTCATGTTTCTTAAGTACTTGTTTTATCGGCACAACAGTATTTTCAGCCGTAAACACTGGAACACTGTTGTTACTTAAAGGCTTCATACTAAGTTTGGTGAAACCGAAAGCAGGTACTAGGGTTGGAATACTAACATCTGCACCGTTATGCAGTTGCGTATTCATGATGTCCACAACCAAGTCTTGACCATAAGTCGAAGTCAAAACACTAGGAGAAGACGCCAGCTGTACCCCAGTTAGTTTTACAGTACCAGCCCAAGCAGGCTGAGTTGTTAAGACCGCTGCCGTCACACCAGGCAATAAGCTATGGAATAATTGCTGTCCTTTCACCGCATCCCTCACACGAAAATCAATCTAGCGGCAGAAAACCTTTCTTCACCACAGAATATAGCACGATACTAAATTTAGGAAAGAATATACTACGATACTAAATTTAGGGTTCGGAACTCTGTTTATCTTCAAAACGTCTAACAATGCGAGAAAGTTCCGCCTTTTCATCGATATTAACGCGAGTAGGAGCACCGCTGATAATCCGTTCGTAGTTTCGGAAAGAATCTTTGATATCGGGGCCATCCGCAGTGATATTATACTCTCTAATGCCCTTATCATGCCAAGACCCGCGCATTTTAAATACGTTAATTGCCCGCGACATTTCTCCACGAATTTCTACGTACTGTAACATCAGAATTGTATCGGTGATCGTGGAAATATGAGAGTCAGTAATCGAATGCGCTCCTAGAAATTGGTCAGTTGTGTTGGTAAAGAAACCAGTAATTTCTTCTTGTTTAGCATAACCCGTCACACCAATTACAAACTGCCGAAATGCGTTATTGCTCACTCCTCTAGCTAATGCTGATAGGGAGTCAATGGCGATACGAGCTGGTTTGAAGATAGCAATTTCTGATTTTATAATTTGTAAGTGGTCTTCTAAACCAGTTGATTCGGGATAGGTACAAATTATTTTGAGTAAACCTTGATCTTCTAACTCTTCAAAATCAATTCCCCAAGAGGAAGCATTACGAGATAGTTGGGCGCGTGATTCTTCGTAAGCAAATAATATTGCCTGTTCTCCATTGAGGCAGCCATCTTGAATAAACTTACTTACTAACAGGGTTTTACCAGTACCTGTGGCCCCTGTTGCCAAAATAATCGAATCTTTAAAGAAACCACCACCACACATTTCATCTAAGATTTTGACACCAGAAGATACCCTGACATTAGAAGAACGTTGAGTCAAGCGCATTGCTCCCAATGGGAATATGTTAATACCTTCATTAGTAATCGTGAAAGGATACTCGCCTTTCATATGAGTTGTGCCACGCAACTTGAGAATTTCACTTGTACGACGGCGGCGTTCTCCTTCTAAAACGTTGCGAACGATTACTACATTATCGGAAACAAATTCTTCCACTCCGAAAGAGGCAACGGGGCCATATTCTTCGCTACGTTCAGTTGTGATAATAGTTGTGACATTCAGTAGTTTTAGACGTGCTACTAGGCGGAAAATCTCGCGCCTGACTACTCCCATCGCTTCATATTGCTGAAATACTGCTGTTATTGAGTCGATTGAAACTCGTTTAGCTTTGTATTTGCGAATAGCATATTGTAATCGCTCAATTAGTGCAGATAAGTCAAAATTACCAACGATATCCTGACCTTCAGGATCGGGAGATGCATCGAGAATAAATAACTTACCTTCCTCGATTAGGCGTGGCAGGTTCCACCCAAAAACATGAGCATTTTTAATAATATCACTGGGTGATTCTTCAAAAGTAACAAATACTCCTGCTTCGTCAAAGTAGGTAATACCGTTATAGAGAAACTGAAGAGAGAATAAAGTTTTGCCTGTACCTGAAGTGCCGCTAATCAAAGTAGTTCTACCAACTGGTAAACCACCATGACTAATATCGTCAAACCCCTCAATCATCGTGCGAATTTTTTCTACACCCCTAATTTTCGGTGTGTTTTTTGATGTTAATTGCTCGGTTTCACTCATTGCTTGATAACAAAAGGGTAATAAAGACTGTTTTTTATTAAATTTTAGACTCTATTTTTTCTAGACTATTTATAAAAATAGCTTCCCTACACAGTTAAAACTTATTTTATAAATGGTCTTTTGCATCATTAATTATTTTACTCTTCAAAATCTCCTTCACTTAGTTCTTCATAGAGCAAATCTAATCCAATCAATACTCTTTCCCTATCTGAAAGATCCCCGATAATTTTGCGAACGGGTGGAGGCAAAATTTTAGATAATGTTGGTGTTGCCAATATTTTATCTTCTTCTGCCAGTTGCGGACTTTTCAGTACATCAATTACTTTTAAAGCATAAACACCTTTAAACTCCTGTTCTAAAATATTTTTGAGTGTTTTTAATGCCCGAACTGAATTAGGAGTATTACCTGCTACGTAAAGCTTGAGAACGTAGGTTTTTCTGGCTTTATTCATACACTTACAAGCTAGTAATGAGAATAGAAATACAATATTTGTTCGCACATTGTGAGTAACCGAAGAGGCAGAGTAGCAGGAGAGAAAGCTTCTGAAATTTCCCTGCATTCAAGGGTTTCAGAGCAAATAAACTGATTTACGCTCAAAAATAAAATATTTATTTCGGGTCTTGGCACGAGAAGAAATACGTCCATATTTGAGAGCAGCTACGTTTATTTATGGTGTTTTCCCCTAGCTCCAAGTTTTGTGCCTTTTTCCCTCTTTTTTGACTAATAGAGGTAGCTTGTTCCAAGTTGAACATCTATAAGTTTAATTTATTTATAAATCGAACTCCTATAGAGTTCACACAGGTGAGCTAGGATATCTATCAACGTTAGACGGTAATCAAGTAACGTTTCATTGCTCCTTCCTTCTAATTTTAGCTGTTTAGAAAATTCTTCGATTACCTCCATGTGAATTTCGATGATTTGGGGCACAGGAATATTACCATAAAATATAGTATTGATAAATTTATCAATTTTTTCTTTGAGCGTTTTATCTGTGGTAAAATAATCTATAAGAATCAAGCTGTAATCTAATTTGAGTTGTCTTAATAATCCTTGCCTTTCTGATGGAGTCATCTCCTGAAAATGCTGTTGACTTTTTTGGGTGTTACTGGCGAACAGGTAGATGTACTTGTCAGTACATGCCTTATTTGGATTTTGTTGCAGCCAATTTGGTAAATAGTTGATTTTTCCAGAGGTAGTTGCAGCAGCAGGTAAATAGCAAAATTGGGCAATAATCCTGTCAATAAGTTTCCACGCCCACGTGCTCAAACTTTTTTGGTTGTTTAAGCCTACTGGATTATTTAAAGATTTATTAACATCAGGTTGCAGAATCAATATCGGTAATAACATTTATTCTTGAATCTATCTCCTTGATCGCCCTGACCAAGAAACGTGTGCTGATAAGTTTGGCTAACGCTTCTAAGGGAATACTAGATGTGCAGTAAACTGGTGATTCCACCCCAAAATAACGCTCTATGTTTAGTAGATAGTGCTAGCCACTCAACAACCTAGTCCAGCAACTGAGTAATAAGACTTAGTAGGTTTTTGATGATGGGGTATCTGTCGCCATAGCAAGACCCAGTAGATAATTGATTATTTACATATCTATCTATTTGTATAGATAGATTTCTTTCTTTTGCTCCTTGATAAGATACTTAAACGAACTTAAAGGATTGTCCTATTCTAAATCATTATAATTCCTCAAGGTTCTAAAGCGATTCTTTGGGGCCATAATTGTTTTAGCTGTCGCTATCGATGAGGAGTTTAAATACCAGTAAGACACTGGGGAGGTTAGTTGCTAGAAATGAGAAACGTCGCCTCGTGAAAAATGCACTCGTCCGCAAGCAAGTGTCCGTGAGGGGAAATCCCGTTGTTTTAATGGCGTTGAAATAACCAGAGTTGCTTATATGAGTCTTCTTAGAGGATATGACTTCAGGCGAAAAGACCATCAACAGTTGGCAGATGGAAATGCCGGAGGGTTCCACAGGAAGAATGACCCCCAAAGCCCTATGTTAATGCTAGATTACCCGCTTTATAACTTTCAGGCAACCGTACCTAGCTGCCCCCAAACAAGTTCTCTGGCAGTGGTGTTAGAGATTTTTGAGCAAGAGCAGTGCGATCGCTTGGTAGTAGTGAATCAACACCACTGCCCCATAGGATTGCTGTATTCTGCCCGTTTAATCCAAAAATTATTAACACATAGTGACGATAAAAATCTAAATTTACACCAATCACTCTCTACCTGGGGTCAAGGTCTAATTGAGCCAATACAGACAATATCAGCTTCTGAGCGTGTAGAGCAATTAAGCTTGCACTTGCGTTATCCACAAGTCGAAAAACACCAGAAATTAGATTGGGCGCTGATTGACTCTGAGGGTCAATATTTAGGGCTGCTGGATAGTTCACGCCTGTTGCGATTGTTGGCTAAGGAACGCATGGCTGGGTCACTAAGTTCAGCCGGGCAGAGATCATCTGGTGAGCATCGCCATGAGTATAATGCTGGTGTACAGCCGCCAGAACCTAAATCATTGGGACACCAGCCGTTGGTACAGTTGCTAGAAAGACTGCCTTGGCCTTTGATGTTGCAAACGAGTAGTGGCGAGGTGGTAGCACGAAATCCCGCCTGGTGGCAGCAATTAGGAGCCTTGAAAGATCCAGAAGGAGTTAGGCAACAGGTGGAGGCAATTCTTGCCCCTAAGCTCTCCGAAAAATCAGAATATGTTAGCCAACGAGCAATCAAGGTTTATCCCAATGGTGGGGAAAATGAGCATGGTAGTGAACAAGAACTGACCCAGCAAGAAGCATCACTAGATGCTGTATACAGTCGGTGCTATTTGGATAGCCAAGTAGGTACTTGTACTTGCGTTGTCGAAGTGCAAAATGGTCAGGAGCGAATCTGGCAGTTTACCAAAATTCCATTAGACAGTCCTGAGTTTCAAGCCATGAGTGCTGGAAATAAGGCTGCACTGAGCGATGATTTGTGGTTGGTCTTAGCGACTGATGTCACTGAACAACAGCAGCTTTGCAAAGAATTAGCAGCAAAAAATGCTGATTTAATTCAACTCAATCGGCTCAAAGATGAGTTTTTAGCTTGTATTAGTCATGAACTCAAAACTCCCCTAACTGCCGTTTTAGGACTATCGCGCTTGCTCGTGGATCAGCAGTTGGGAGAACTTAACGAGCGTCAAGCGCGTTATGCGGGACTGATTCATCAAAGTGGTCGCCACCTGATGAGTGTGGTTAATGACATTTTAGATTTGACCCGGATGGAAACGGGACAAATGGATTTAACGCTGACGCCAGTAAAAATTAGTGCTGTGTGCGATCGCGCCCTATCAGAAGCCAAAGCCATCCACACTCAAACTCCTAAAACAACATCCCAAACTCAACAAAATGCTCGTTCATCTGCTCCCGAATTCTGCCTTTCAATTGAACTAGGTTTAGACCAGATAGTGGCAGATGAATTGCGCTTACGTCAGATGCTAGTACACCTACTTTCTAATGCCTTTAAATTCACCGAAATATCTGGCGAAATCGGGCTGCGGGTGAGCCGTTGGGAAGGATGGATTGCCTTTACGGTTTGGGATACAGGCATTGGTATTCCTGAACATCAGCAACACTTAATCTTTCAAAAATTCCAACAACTGGAAAATCCCCTCACCCGCCAATTTGAAGGCACTGGTTTGGGGCTGGTATTAACTCGGGCCCTGGCCCGTCTCCACGGAGGAGATGTCAGCTTCTTATCTCGTGAAGGAAAAGGTAGCCAGTTTACCCTACTTCTGCCACCCAGTCCCCCAAAAACAGGCTTTTCTGAACCAGATATGGGCATCAGAGAAGAGGAAGAGACACGATACCAACAGACACGAGAAAACCCCGCAGCAGCTCGTCAGCAGGTTAATACATCCACACAACATCATCCCGCGAGTTCGCAACGGTTGGTTTTAGTAGTCGAGGCAGTAGCCCGATATATTGAAGACTTGACCGAACAACTCAAAGGTTTAGGATATCGGGTAGTGATTGCGCGATCGGGGACAGAAGCAGTCGAAAAAGCTCGGCGCTTGCAACCAATCGCGATATTTTTGAATCCGTTGCTACCCTTGCTATCAGGCTGGGATGTGCTGACTTTACTGAAATCTGACACCGCAACCCGTCATATATCTGTAATTGTGACCGCAACGGGAGCAGAAAAGGAGCAAGCATTTGCTAACCGAGCCGATGGTTTCTTAAGTTTGCCAGTAGAGCATCAGGTCTTAGCACCAGTTTTAGAAAAATTATGTACTGCACAAGCCGTTTTGCAGCAAGGGTTAGACAATAGCGCAATTACCCGGACTAAAACCCCACTGCGAATTCTCAGGTTGGTGAATCCCCAATTGGAATCGGTCAATCCCCACCCCTCACTTCGAGAACACCGAGTGATTGAAGTAGATGACTTAGATCAAGCAGAACTTTTGGCGCGGGTATGGCAATTTGATGTCATTTTGCTGGATGTCGAAAGTACCACCGCCCAAATTTATCTGCAACAACTAATTCAGCACACACGTTTGGCGGCTCTACCACTTGTTACTTGTGATGTTGCTACTACGCTAATAGCTTCTAAAATACCAGGGTTATCTGTATTTCCTTACTTAACACCATTTACCAAAGACAATAACAATCGTACCGAGAAAACAGATGCCTTATTATCAGTACTGGAAATTGCTTCTGGTATTTGCTGCCCTCCTAACATCTTGGTAGTGGATTTGACAATGCTGCGTGATTTACCACAGGTAAGACGCAAGCAAGTTAAGGGTTATCGAACAGCAAAAAATTGCTCAATTAGTAGTGAAACTGCTGAACGGGGATCTGAGTGGTTCCAAGCTTTAATTCAGTACCTACAAACAGCAGGCTTCAAAGCAGCGATGAGTCCCTGTTGGGCAGAAGTGTTACAACAAATTCGCCACCAAAGCGTTGACTTACTGCTAATTTGTTTAGGAGAATCCGCTATCCATAAAGACGTGCTAAAAGCACTGAAAACATTGGGAAATTCGCCCGATAAATTACCACCAATTTTGGTACTGAATCAGCGATTAAATCGTCTAGAAACCAGTTTCCAACCTGGGGTAGTTTACAAGGAAATTGACAAGCAGAAGAAGAATGGTTTGGAATCTATAGAAACTATTGTTGGTGCGATCGCTACCCAAATATTACCGCGATCAATATCAATGGAAGACCTATTAAACCAGATCAATGATGCTTTAGCTGTCAACGGTTACAATGACAAATGTTAATCAGGTCATTAGTCATTTGTCCTACCCTGCGGGAAGCCCTTCGGGTTCAGCAGTCGCTCATGGGGGAAACCCCCAAGACCGCGCTGCTTCACCGCAGAAGCGTCTATGTCTTTTGTGAATAACCAATGACCAATGACCAATGACTAATGACTATTTATGATATGTCTATCTTTTGATTTTTCTTTTTCTTAAAAGGAACTCGAACCAAGCTATAAGCGCCCTTGGTCGATAAACTCTTGTAATCATCTGGCTGTAAGTCCATTTGTAAAAACTTTTTCTGTTCAGCCAATAGCAGCAGTGATGGAGGTTGTAATCCCTTAGCAGCTTGGTTTTGAATATGCTCTATAGCCTCTTGGGGAAATCTTAAATAATTTACGTGAATGCGGCTGTAAAATACCACACTAGGCTTTTTGAAGCCAAGCATGATCAATTCTTCATTTGGTTGTTTTGCTTCTAAAATGACCGCAGACAATTCTCTTAAGGGTAATTGACGTTCTCGATCGATAAAGAACGAAGCAGGAGTTAAGACAAAAATTAAAAACGCCACAAACCCGATTAAATTAATACCGATAATGTAGTTCCATCGCTGGCTTAGTAATAAACCCCCAACTGAAATGGCACAAATCAGCCACATGAGGCCGGCTATTACTGGTAAACCAGATTGTTGAATTAGTTCGTGGAAGTTACTTATAGCTGGATCAGTACCTAAAATGTGGGTTATGTTAAACAGTGCTGTTGCCAGAACTGATAAAAACATTACATTCACCCAACCACTAACTCTCAGAAAAGAGGGGGAGACGGGAGGAGTGCTAGAGGCAGAGACAAGGGGAGACGAGGAAACAGGAATTTGCCTCGCCTGTATATCCTGGAAAAAGTCGCTCCAAAATAGGGCTACTAGGATGGCTGCTGCTGGCATTAAAGGCAATACATAGCTTGGGAGTTTGGTAACAGCAATGCTGAAAAAACCAAAGATGCTAGCAAACCAGAACCAGGCGAATAAACCGAACTGCTGAAAACGTTCAAGGGATCGCCAGTGCGATCGCTGCCAAAACTTTAGTCTTACTATAGAAATTGGTAAATATACTGAGTATGGTGCAAACCCCAGCAGCACCACTAAAAAGTAAAAATACCAAGGTGCTGAGTGACCATTAACTACTTCTGTAAAGCGTTCCAGGTTGTGATAACCAAAAAAGGCATTAATATAATTCCAGCCATTGCGCCAAATTACTAAAGCAAACCACGGCACTGATAAACCTAAAATTATCAGCATACCCACGAGAAGGCGCATTTCCCGCAATACCTCTCGAAACTTCCCTACGTAAAGCAAAAATGCGGCAACAATTAGCCCTGGTAAAACAATTCCCACTGGCCCTTTACTCAAAATTGCGCCAGCAATCAGCACATAAAAAGCTAAATACCACTTATTAGGGAATAGGGCAGAAGAGGCAGAGGGACAGGGGGCAGGGGGCAGAGGAGAGGAATTTTCCCCCTGCTCCCTGCTCCCTGCTCCCTGCTTCCTACTCTCTACTCCCTTCCCTGCGTACCCTAGAAAGAAACATAACAAAGCTGATGCGATACATCCGGTGAGCAGCATATCAGAGACACCAATTCTCGCCCAAATAATAGTTTCGGGATTGAGTGCCATGAGCGCTGCTGCTATAAAAGATGTTTTGTAGCGGCGAGTAGGACGTGAAACTTGTTCTAATTCGTCTTGTCTAGCGAAATACCACTGTACGGTATAAAAACCTAAACAAACTAAGGCGAATGCTGCGATCGCAGAAGGAAGTCGTACTGCCCACTCATTCACCCCAATAATTGCATAAGCGATCGCTTGACACCAGTAAATTAAAGCAGGTTTATCGAAACGAGTGTCACCATTGAAAAATGGGGTAATCCAATCACCTGTGACGAACATCTGGCGCGAAGCTTCGGCAAACAACGGCTCTGTCTCATCAATTAAGCCAGTGTTGCCCAAATTCCACCCAAAAGCTATCCAGCCAATCACTATCAACCACAAAATCGACACAGTTACACCAAGGGCTGGATTCTTTGCTATTTTGTTGAACCACTGATCAACAGTGTGCTTAACACTCAATTTCATGCTCATTAGTCAATAGTCAACAATCACTAATCAATAATCAATAGTCGTTAGTTATCTATCTTTTGTTCTTACAAGGCTCAAACTCAACAATTCTCTCTCATATTATGTTCGTTTAATTACTAGAGCTTACGCATTGACAAAAAGCATTATTTATGAGCTTTATATAATGCCATCACTATTAAGATTACCAAAAATATGCTCACGTACAACTAAAGTGAACAGATTCCGTTGTACTTCATACCAAAAGAATAACGAAACGCCTACGCTGTATTCATTTTGACTTTTGACTTCCACCTTGCGTTACTAGTATCTTAGGGTTTTGTGGTTGAGCCAGAAATTAAAAAGCTAATAAAAGAATTGCATAGCCGAGCGCACCCAATGCAAACGCCCAAAAGCGGCTTTCTCGCTGTTCTGGTAGCTCTTCCTTAAGTACATTCAGTACAATACCTCCGGCTAAAAAGGCGAAGAGAACTGCGACGGCCGCCTGATGAATTACCGTGCCAATACCAATTGCCCAACCAACAATTATCGCAGCTACTAACAACCACCTTCCAATCCGGTCGTATGCTTGTTTGTGGTTTTCGCGCAAACCATTATCGTTAACTACAAAATGCAATCCCATCGCAAACGAAAAGAACAATAAACTCTTGATACTTGATTCTTCTCGATGTACTAGCAAGTAACCAATTAAAGCGTTATAAACAGCAAAAGAAGCAATATGTATCCAAAAAACTCCTGAAGAGGTAATATCTCCCTTGCCTGTTTTTTGATTGTGTTGACGCGACTTGTTGGCAAATCGCTCTAAGCCATAAAACACCCCTAAACCTAAAAGTGCCACCAAATAGACGTGATGCTCTAAAAAAGCAAGCCTAATATCCAAACTGCTTTGGAGTGTTACTTGGGCTTTACTTAATTCTGGCAAAACATGGACGAACACATAAGCGACAGATACCCCACTGCCAAATGAGAGCCAACGACTACGCAGTTTAGTATTGAGGAATTGTAGTTTACCTGAAAATAAATGTACGATGACTAAGGCGATTGCACATATTGCAGTGATCATGCTTTTTCTTATACCAAATTTGAAATAACTTTCTCACTAAACACTTCGAGAAATTGCTCCTGCTCCCAGTTAACGTTACGTAAAATCAGTCTAGTGAAATATTCCCACACTTAGCTTCTGTAAGTGCGGGGCAATTTTTTACATTCAAAGTTAATTTAAGATAGGTTGTGATCACCTATGGTGGGGCGTAGCCCATCGCCAATTGTTAGGGAATGGCAAGATATTAAATTGACACTCCCCCACTAAGCTTACGTTGTGGTGGGAGATTCGTGTTTCTAAAAAACACGCTTTTTGGTACAAGTACTTAGATAGATCAATCCTTATTCATATCTAGACAAAAATTTAATTTTCAGGGAGTTTGTTCACTGTCAGATAAATAATTTATATATTTAAATACAGAGATATATTCTTATCTCTGTATTAATAGCACTAGCTTTAGTGCCGGATGTGGTGTGCTAAAAGTTGTTGCACTCTCGGCTTGAATCCTGTAAGTAGATTAATTAAAGCTTTTTGCTCACTTTCAGCTATACATACGCGGTTCCATTGAACAAGTTGCTCTAAGCAACTTGTCTTGCTGATAGTAGCTGAATTTACCTAAATATGGACTATGGACTCAGCACTAATTGCCATTCTCTGTTTTGGTAATTCCATTTAGGTAATTGAGTTTCGCCGACAACATAGGGGCCCCAGTAACGACGGGAACCATCTTGTGCAAAAGCAATTAAAATATCTCCCTTCTCCAGTTTTAAATTATTTTTAGGTAGGGATAGAATTAGTCCTTTGTCACTACCTTCTTGGGGAGCAAAATCCCAATGTGCCGGTACATCATAGTTAGCTTGTTTAGTACCAGAGCCTTTTGCTACCGACTGTCGCGCCAGTAGGGCCAACCGTACAGGCTGATTTGTTTGATTGCTCATTCGTAAAGTTCCTTGATCTTTAGCAATGCTTGCTGATTTATCACGCTCTGCCAAGACAGGATAAGTGTTCTCTTTAATGCTATGGTCTACTTGATTAGTTGGGGTAGTTGTTGGAGTAGATAGACTAGCGGAAATACCTTTTTCAGGTGAAACGGGTGTAGAGGAAGTGGTTTCCCACTGAGTAGTTTCAGCTGGTAGTTGTGAAGATGTATCTGGGTTTGTGGACTCAAAGGATACGCTCACTCCAAAGTATGCCACTAGAGCAACAAGCAGTCCCAAGCAAGAAGCTGTAACACCAAGGTTACGATATAACGAAGATTTCATATTGATAGTTATTAGAAATAAATATTTTGTCTAGGCTTGACCAAATAGTAGCCTATTATCACAAAAAGCAATCATAGAAAGTAGCTTAATATAGACTTTCCTACAATTGGGGATACCAATGTATTACAAGTATCATTTTGATTAGAAAATATTTGGAAGAAATTATGTCTTTGATATTTGACGAACAAGGGGTACAGACACCCATTGCTTTTTGTCTTGACGCTAGACTTGGATAAAAACAAGAAAATTAGATGCCGAGCTAGCCAATTCATTTGGATAAAAAAATAAAACTTTCCTGAAACCGCTAACGGACTCAACAAGGCGTACTTTGCCAAACTTTAGATAAATCTAAGTACTATATTTTATCTCCTACTATTAAAAGCCACCTTACAAGAATGTTTGGAAAGCCTTTGAAGATTATCGTAAATCCACGCCAGTTCGCACAATGGGAAGGTAGCACGGTGAATCCAGGCAAAGAAGACGAGTTTCCCGTTGGCTCTTCCTGAACCACCCCAAGCAACTGCCTACCCTTAAAAAAGGGATATTTGAGTCACTTTCCCACTTTTTAAGCCTAGCTTCGCGGGATCAAACTAAATATTTATAGTTTCCAAACATTCTCCAAGAAACTGTACTTCCCTGAAGATGATAAAATTGGCAAATTTAAATAAACACTGGAAGTCCAGTATATATTTACAATATTAACAAACAACCTGATGATAAAACCAGTATCCTCCTTAATATAAGAGATGTTTTAAGATATCTTGACTTTTCCCCAGAAGCCCTTGTAATGCAAAACACTCGTCTCAATAACTTATTCGATGCCATTGCTACACGCTTGGGGCAATGGTTTTTAAATCCTTGGCGGCGGTTATCGTTGCTGATCATGAGTTTTTTGTTCGGTTTTTTTCTGGCAAACGTAATGTCCACTACAGCTGGTCAACGGGCAGAATTAGATATTTTTGTCGCTGGTTTTTTAGTAGTATTAACGGAAGTGACTAGTAGAATATTTTACAGCCAGACCTTTTTCGCCAAGCGATCGCTCTTCGTAGAATCACTAAATCTGCTCAAAGTTGGTTTCATCTACGGCCTGTTTCTCGAAGCCTTTAAGCTGGGTTCGTGAGAAGAGGCAGGGGAAAAAGGAGGAGTAAATTATGAGTTGGTGGCTGGGCGAAATTTTAGTAAACGATGAGCTGGGGGAAACTTGGCAGCAGCAAGCAAAAGAAGCAGCATTGGCAGATAGGTTAAGGGCAAAAGCTTTTGGGATCACGCCGGATAATGTTGATGAAGTAATCGAAAGGCGATCGCATTTACTAAAATCTGTCTTCCCAGCTTTTAGCCAATTTTGTCAAACTACCCTCCAAATCGAACCCAAGGAAATGTTACAAGTATTGTGGGACTTGTGGCTTCCTTTGGGAATCAAGCTAGCATCGCACCGCCAACAGTTAGAACGCCCCCTGATTCAGGGAATATTGGGAGGACAAGGCACTGGTAAAACCACAATGTCCAAGGTTCTCAGCTTGATTCTGAATCAGTTGGGATACCGGAGTGTGAGTTTGTCTTTAGATGACTTATATAAAACTTACAGCGATCGCTTGGTTTTAACACAACAAGATCCCCGCTTGATTTGGCGCGGCCCACCAGGAACCCACGATGTAGATTTAGGTTTAAATGTACTAGATCGAATCCGCCAGTTGCAAAGTTCGGTGATGGTTCCCCGTTTTGATAAATCTGCTTTTGGAGGTGCTGGCGATCGCACCACTCCAGAAATGGTAACAGGTGTAGATATTGTACTATTTGAAGGTTGGTTTGTGGGTGTGCGGCCAATTAACGCAGATGTATTTGATACTGCACCACCGCCAATTCTCACAGATGAAGATAGAGCATTTGCCCGTGATATGAATCTTCGCCTCCACAATTATCTACCACTGTGGGAACGCTTAGACAGCTTAATTGTGCTATATCCCACCGATTACCGTTGTTCCTTGGAGTGGCGCAAACAGGCGGAACAGCAGATGATTGCTGCGGGTAAATCGGGGATGAGCAATGCAGAGATAGAGCAATTTGTCAATTATTTTTGGCGATCGCTTCACCCGGAATTATTCATCAAACCGTTGGTAAAAGATGCAACAGTGGTTGATTTAGTAATTGAGATTCATACCGATCATAGCTTTGGTGCAGTGTATTGCGGATTAATTCGTAATTCTTAACTTCTAACTCTTAACTTTTAACTCTTAACTCTTAACTCCTAACAAATTCTGGGGATTTAACTCCCCCACTTTGTCATCGGCAAGTTTTACGACTCTTGTCTTTATCCCCCGTTGCAAAACTTAATTACGAATTACGAATTACGAATTATTTTAACGGCTATGGATTTGACTCTGATTTAGAAGCGTTACTAAATAACCAAAACAGAAGATTCACAACTGTAGCAGCCCCAAAAGAGAACAGCGCAATAATTGCATCACGAGGTAAAACGCCATCTAACCAGCTACCCTGGATTCTGGAAACGGGAAAATCTTGATCTAGACCGATTCGCTCGTTCCTTCGGAATTAGCCGCAGCAATAATCCATTTACTTTCGCGGTCTTTAAGTTGGATTTTTAACGACTTTGACTGATTAAGTTGGGAAAATTCACTTTCAAACTTGCCTGTGAAAGTTAAGATTTGAATACCTTCACTTTCTAATTGTTTGATGCCACTAATATTTTCTATAAACCGTTTGGGTTGCTGTCCATTATAAATAAAGCTCATTTCTTGAGAAATGATATTACCTTCAAATGTAGGAGTACCAGGTGCGATCGCAGCAAGTGTGACAAGAGTCAAAAAGCCTTGTTGAAATAGCTGTTCAATATTGTTTTGAGCAACTACAAACTGGGGTGTTGTAGCCAGAGATAGAGTTAAAAATAAAATAGTAAATATACGGTTGTGCATAATCATGCTAATACCTTCTCAGATTCTATCAGGACTTACCCGAAAATCGCTAAGAACTGGATGAGCCTTTGAAACACAGTCGTGAATGAGTCTTTGATACTCGTGAACAAGTCTTTGAACTCCATCGATGAACCTCAGAGCTTCGCCGATGAACCTCAAAGCTTTGTAAATGAACCTCAGAGCTTCGTCGATAAACCTCAAAGCTTCGTGAATGAACCTCAAAGCTTCGTGAATAAACCTCAAAGCTTCGTGAATAAACCTCAAAGCTTCGCCGATGAACCTCAAAGCTTCGTGAATGAACCTCAAAGCTTCGTCGTTGAACCTCAGAGCTTTGTGAATGAGTCTTTGATACTCGTGAACACGGTTTGCAGTTGAGTTAAATATAAACCTAACCCCCAGCCCCTTCCCTATCTCTCATAAGGGGAGTTACGGTGTACACACAAGTCATCGAATTACCCAAAACAAAAACCTCACCCTGTCCTGACGGACATCCCTCTCCTTACCAAAGCTACGCTGTACACACATCTTTATACAAAACCAAAGTCTTGTAGATCCTCCTAAATCCTCCGATAAATTGGAGGACTTTGAAAGGCTTTTGCCCCCCTTTTTAAGGGGGGTTGGGGGGATCAAAACCTGTGGCGTAACTCTAGAAGACTTGTGTGTACACCGTAGCCTTCGTAAGGAGAGGGACAGCTTTTGCGTAGCATAAGCAGGGTGAGGTTTTTTTGAGCTATTTCGATAAACCGTAAATTGCGTCCAGAGAAACTTGTATGTACACCGTAGCTCCTTTTAGGAGAGAGGTTAAAGTTTATTACATATAATAGCGATCGCTTAAATAATCCTTAGAGGATGTTTGAAAAGTCTGACAACTTATAAAAAAGCTCTCTCGGCATCTTTAACTACGCTTTTAAAGCTGACAAATTGCTTTTAAAACTTGTAGCAACTGGCTTGAACGCTCTCTTTCCATTAAGTTTAATTCTGGTAACAGGTAATAAATAGAAGGATTTCCTTGCTCGATATAGACAAACTGATAACTTCTCCCATTAGTTGTTAATCCCCAAACTGATTTTTGATTATCTAAATTTTTATAAGAGTATGTGAGTAGCTGAGATAAACCAGTTGATATATCAATCTGACTATTTTTAGATTCAATTAACAGTACCCAAAAATATATTTGAGGTTTTGTATGTTTAGCTTTACTAATAGCTAAAATATCAAATCTTCCTTTAATTTTTATATCTTCATCTTCAACTTCAATATCAGCAATATTTTCCTCCAAAAGAATCTCGATAGGATAGCGATAAAAACCAGCTAATCTTAATAAAGGAGCAACTGCAAGAAACTTTACCTGACCTTCAGAAACTTTCCCTGCTGTAAGATATCTATCAAAGTCATTTCTAATTTCCAGAAGTTCCTGCTCTTGTGCTTCCGTGAGAGGTTCCAGAGATAAGTAGTTAGAAAATGAGTCACTATACTGTTTTTGGAAGCCAAACAGACGATGAACTTCTTCTAAAGATAAATTACGAGCGTTGAGAATTGTCATATATTTTTGCTTGATTAAGGTGAAACCCAATGCAAATTATATAAAACCTATCTTAATCCCAATACTGTTCAGTTAGTGATGTTTGACCTCGGAAGATCCCCCCAACCCTCCTTAAAAAGGGGGGCTTAGTTCCCTCCTTTTTAAGGAGGGTTAGGGAGGATCAAGCCTTAACTGAATTGTATTGATCTTAACCCTTGTTTGACTGATCAACTTCCTTAACACTCTTTTACTAGTATGAATAAATAAAATATTTGTAGGTTGGGTTGTAGCTTGCTTCCCCGTAAAGGTACAAAGTGAAACCCAACAAAATCAAGGATTTTGTTGGGTTACTACCCTTAGAACTTGCGTAGTTTATGAAACAAGCCTTCTTTTAACTTCCTCAGCCAAATCTACTAATAGCACCTCTACCTGCTCACCTGTTTTCAAATCTTTGAGCGAAGACTTTTGCGCTGCTGCTTCTTCAGAACCAATAATTACACAAAATTGAATTCCCTGTTTATCTGCTAGCTGAAATTGTTTACCCAAGGGGCGCTTATCAAAGTTAGTGATGACATTAATTCCAGCCTGACGCAGATGTTGCGAAACTTTTAAATAAGTTGGCATTAAATCTTCTTGCATATTCACTACCATCACCTGGGCTGGTGTAGCAGCTAACGTACTAAGAATACCAGCTTTTAACAACCGACTTATTAAGCGAGTTAAGCCGATAGAAATGCCTACACCAGGCATTTTCTCACCTAAAAATACCCCAACTAATTCTTCATATCTACCGCCAGAACAGATACTACCTAAAGCTTCATGTCCTAATAAGGTTGTTTCATAAACTGTACCAGTATAGTAATCAAGTCCACGGGCAATGGATAAATCAATACAGAAACGATTTTCGGCAACTCCGAGATTACGCACGCCTGTAATTACCGTTTCTAATTCGCTAACTCCCAGGCTTAATTGCTCGGTTTCTGGCAGGTTTTGGGCGAGATGCTTAAGCTTATCTAATACTTCATCAACGGAACCATCAATTTTAATAAAATCAATAATTTTTTGAGTCTGTTCTCCTGAAACTCCCTCTTTCTCTAATTCTTGTTTTACTTTACTTTCACCAATTTTTTCTAAATTATCAACAATACCAATACACGATTTAATTTTGTCTTCGGTAATTCCTACTGACTTAAAAAAGCCTGTAAGAACTTTGCGATTATTGATGCGAATCAGAAAATCACCAATATTTATTGCTTCAAATATCTCAGTGATAATTGCAGGCATCTGAGCATCATAGAGCAAGCTGAGTTCACGACGAGCAACTACATCAATATCACACTGACGAAACTGCCGAAAACGCCCATCTTTTGCTCGTTCACCACGAAAAACTACATCCATTTGGTAGCGGGCAAAGGGAAAGGTTAATTCATTCAGGTGACGGGCAATATACGCTGCTAAAGGAACTGTTTGATCAAACTTTAAAGCTCTTGCTTCTGAACCAGTTTCGCCTGATTTATCTCTCTCGGCTTGGCGATTTGGTGGTAGGATAGGGTCAATACCGTAAATGATATTATCGCCTTGATTTCCTTTAGCTTGCAGTACTTCTAAACGTTCTACAGCAGGTGTTTCAATGGGCGTAAATCCATAGCTTTCAAAAACTCTACGGATGATACCTAGCAAATATAATTCTAGACGTTTTTCACTAGGCAGAAATTCTGGGAAACCACTAGGAGTAGAAAAGTTTATTTTGTCACCTTTTGCCATGCGTGTACCTTACTAAGTTGAAATTTGAGATGAAAGCCTAACGACTGGAAGTCGTGGCTACATAAACAAAGTCCGCCTGCGCGGACTGGAGAATGATGATTGATGATCTTTGAGAACAGAAATTACTATCTTACCCGTTCTTCTTGAATTAGGGTGCGTTGAAAAATTTTGTTGTTCTTAAACCAATGCCAAGTGCGGGCACGATTGTTATTGTCAGGGCTAATATAGATCATTTCGTATAAACTCATCTCTGGGTTTGTTTTATAACTAAACCACAAAATCACAATTGAATTATCGGCTTCCCAAGCTTTACCTTGGATGCGATCGGTGTCAAACCAGAGTTTATTATCTTTATAGCTTCCTGCAAATTCATGTTCTTCTTGTTTACCATTAGACCATTTGTAGCGATTGATTTGATAGTAGGGATGAGGCCCATTTTCTGGAAATTGACAAGTTAAATGAGACTCATGACTATCGAGAATTTTTCCTGTTGTATCAATTAATGTATAAGTTCCTACCCAATCTCCTTCATGACGAGCAAGCACGGGCATTCCTTCTCGAATATTAAACATTGCAATTCACCTTTTATTGTTCTAACATTTGGAAAAATTGAGTAAAGTAATCGGGAAAGGTTTTCGCTGTACAACCAGGGTCTTTTATTACAATGCCTGGAACCTTTAAGCCAGTGACAGCAAATGCCAGTCTTCACTAAATAAGGCATTTTCTAAAATCGAGTCACCTTGCGCTAAGGCCGCGACGAGTATGTCCGATTGGTAATACTTTTAGAACCAGGAATCTCTACCGTGGCATCTACTGAGCGATTTAGAACAGAGATTGTAATGGTATCCACTTTTAACCTCTGTGCAGGTAGTCAGCTACAACTTAATTATGTTCGCATATTATGAGTGGGGAAGGTTGTTAAAAATGGCTTTAATCATCGCTGGCATAACTTAACGCGAAGCATAACGAATTCTGTTTGTAGCACTTGCCCGTCAGTTTTTCAGGAAAAACTCAAGGTTGAAAGCGAAAGTGTTGGAGCGATGTCTACTACAGGCTACGCCTACTTACTTGGGCAATGGTTTCAAAATCGCGATCTTAGAACTTGATGCAAAGCATAACAAATTCGGTTTTTCTTCCAAGCGATGCCTGCGGCGGGCTACGCCTACGCATTTATCGTCGGCTTCTAATGTTCTTCTGTATCCACACCAATATCTTTCGTCAGCCCCGCCGCCTGCGATCGCCAGTTGACAGTTTTATTGTCCACGCCCTGGTTTGCAATCTGCAAAACCCAATGCCTCTGTGTCAAGAAAATTTGCAATTGCCATCTCAATAACTGCTTCAATTGGATATTCAATATAGACGGTTTCGCTCACAGCACTTTCTAAATTTTATCTGCCCCTCATCCTACAGCATTTAAACTTTATTTTAAGGGTTTGCGCGGGATCGACGAGCGCACTTAAGGTTGAAAGCGAAGGTGTTGGAGCGGTCTTACTTGGGCAATGGTTTCAAAGTCGCGATCGTTGTGAATCAGAAGCAAATTATTTTCCAGAGCAGTTTGAGCAATGCAGCAATCGATTGGGCTGCGAACGGTAAGCCCTTGGCGGCGCAAGTCATAGTAAATACGGGCAGCCGCTTGCCAAGAATCAATCGAAGGTTCAATATAATTTTGTGTTTCGAGGTAGGTTGAGAGGAGAGTCCATTCTTGCTCGTTCAGGCTACCTTGAAGCAATTCAAGCTGAGTGAATCGGGTGAGTAAAACTTCTCGATTAGCAATCAAAGTTTCAATCTGCTGGCGAACTTGACCGTTGCGATTGCGGAAGACGACTATCCAAACTGATGTATCAATCAGCAGCATGACGAGTCTCGCGCAGAGTTTTGTGGTCAAAGTCTGGGGTAAACTGAATTTGTCCAGCGAGGTCGAAAAGGTTTTTCTTGCGGTGTGATGTTCCAGAAGAGTCACTTCGTGAACGCACAAGTTCTTGCAGAGCAAAATTTACTAGTTCTTCTTGAGTAGTGAAGTTGGTGAGTTGTAAGGCTTCGTTAAGGAGAGATTCATCAAGGTTAAGGGTAATTTGCATAAAATGGGTATAAGTTGAAGTAGATATGATTATTTTCTTTATATTTTAACCATTAATCGTTGTCATGATTTTAAGTGCTTTCATTGCTACTCCAAGATATACGGCTTTTATTTTTGCTAGCAAATCGCCATCCCGAATTTTTTTAAGATCCTTTTCAAAGCTTTTCCTAAACTCGACTTTCAGACTTTCGGCTCTAAAAGTTGAAAGATGGACTCACGACTAACCAGTTCACTTGTTTCACCTTCAGCGATCGCTTGCTCCATTGCCACGTCTTCAATAATTTCTGCCAGAAATTCAGAAACTTCTTTTCGATATTCTAAAGACATGGGAAGTGCCAAATTGAAGCATTGATGCGATCGCATTTTCTCAAGAGTGCGATGCCTGCGGCGGGCTACGCCTACGCAAAGCAATGAGCATCATTCACCGTAGTATAGCGACGAAGCTCATTGGAGGCAGATAACTCTATCCACTGCATTTAATTTGTTATGCCGCGCTCATTCATGCACTGGCACTACTTCGCGTGATGCTAAGAAACCAAGGACAATTGCTACCAAGATCAATGCTGGAACATCGCCGAACAGGTGTCCACGTTCCGCAGGGTCAATTACTGCGTGTACCGCCATAATCAGCCCGTGGACAAAACTCGACCAGACGGTGAACCAGATTAAACTGAGATGCACTTCTGGTTTTCGAGAAGCCCATAGTAAAAAGACACCGAGCGTCGCATAAACACCCACGATCATCTGTTCGTATTCATATTGGCCTGGTTGCCATGCCCAGCCCGATGGCCAGACCTTCATCAACGGATAGACCAGGAGAAAAGCAATTCCAACAACAACAAGGGCGATTCGCAAGTACCGATGCTGCTCATCCATTACTCCAACCTCATACTATTTTTCTAGAGTAGTTTTTACTAATGGAATGCCTATTTGTAATACTATTCTCACTAGTGACACTTCAATTTAGGAGTGTTAGAAATCTTGATGTTCCTCTTGGTTTTAAAGTTGATCCTACACTGAATCGTCTGCCAAGCAATGGGCATCATTTACAGTAAATGATACCTACTTACAGCAGTTCCCGCTATTGTGAGGTACGTGTTTAGTGCCGAAAGAGCTGAAAGAAGATTGAGTGTCGCGGGGGAGAGACTGTACTTCATAACAGTAGGAAGTGCTGTATTGCCAGTTACGCCGTCTGTTTAGCAGCCGCTTTTAAATCTGCGGTCGATTTTAACCGGGTGATGGTGGCTTTACAAATACGTAGGCGTAGCCCAACCCAGGCATCGCTTTTGCGTACCCTACCTATCATCTCATATTCCCAGATGTCTTTGCCATACTTCAACACCACACCACTGACTAAGTGAACCAACAGACTTGTGTTCTGAACGAATGGACTTGTGTTCTGAATGAATGAACTTGTGTTCTGAACGAATGACCTCGTGTTCTGAACGAATGGACTTGTGTTCTGAACGAATGGACTCGTGTTCTGAACCAACAGACTTGTGTTCTGAATGAATGGGCTTGTGTTCTGAACGAATGGACTCGTGTTCTGAACCAAAACTATAAAAGTTCTTCCAAGTGCTTTGATTATCGTAGACGAAACTGTGGCAGAAGCGATCGCCATTAGTTACGGTAATGAGTTGCATAGTGATGATGGGGTCACTCCCCATCCCCAAACCACCAAGGGTCATTAGTATCGTTAGTTTTAATCAAAATAGCTTTTTTTCGCATAAACCGTTTCAGCGCTGCCGCACCCATGCGTGACCCTCCCATACCGGAGAATTTGAAGGCGTTTTTCTCTCCCTCGTGCATGATGGCAGTTAGTCCAGCATCGTTGATACTAATAGCACCCGCATCTATCTGCTGGGCAACTTCTAAAGCTTCTGGTTCCGAGGCAAACACAGCAGCACTCAATCCATAAATTGAGTCATTTGCTAAAGAGACTGCTTCCTCAACTGTGGAAAAAGGCATTATTGGCATAATGGGACCGAATGTCTCTTCGGTCATCACTTTCATGGAATGATTAACCTGGGTGAGAACTGTCGGACGACACCACCAACCCCCACCTAAGTCTTCAATTACACCGCCGCAGTGAATTACTGCTCCCTTTTCTACTGCATCTAGAAGATGCTCGCTAATAATTGCTGCTTGTCTTTCGGCGATGATGGGGCCAATTTCTCCACTTTCGACTGTGGGGTAGGCTAGTTGAAGGCGATAAGCTTTAGCTACTAGTTGATGGTAAAACTTGTCAAATATTGATTCAGCAACGTAAATTCGCTCAATTGATAAGCACGACTGTCCGGTGTTGACGACGGAACCCCACAATATTGCTGAGGTTGCTAATTCTAAATTGGCTGATTCTAAAACGATCGCAGGGTCTTTTCCTCCTAATTCCAAAAAAGCCGGAATAAACCGTTTAGCAGCCGCTTCTGCCACTTTTCGCCCCGTTGCTACACTGCCTGTAAAGCATACCAAATCTACATTTTCAATCAAAATAGAACCGGTTTCGCCTGCTCCTTCAACAAAAGTTAAGACATCGCGCAATTCGGGAACAGCGCTGAGTGCTGTTTTCAGTGGTGCTACGAAGCGGGGAGCAATTTCACTAGGTTTGACAATGACACCACAACCCGCCAGTAATGCCGGGATGGTATCAATGGTAGACAGCAACAGTGGAAAATTCCACGGGCTAATTACCCCAACTAGAGGGTAAGGAACAGATGTTTGTTGCAATGCGATAAATGGAATTGCTGTATTTTTTGCAGAGTCTTGCAGCAAGTCCGGTGCTAACTTACACCAGCGATCAATGCTAGAGAGGAAGGAGTCTATTTCTAATACTGAGGTTGATAATCTGCCTGTATCATTTACCAAAGCCTCCGTCAAGCGATCGCGTCCTGATAATATCGCTTTTTTCCACTGCTGTAAGGCTTCAATTCTCCCCTCTAAACCCATTTGCTGCCAGCGAACTTGCGCCCTGCGCGTGCGCTTACATTGCTGTGCCAGCAGCCTTGGGGGCGGCGGGATAATTACGTAGTCAAATTTGCCAGTTCGAGGATTGCGGACTTCTATTGGTTTTGTCATTAGTCATTGGTCATTAGTCATTGGTCATTAGTCATTGGTCATTAGTTAAGAGTTATTTATTCTTTATTTGCCCATGCCCCATTACCCGATTCAAATTATCCCCAGTTTGGATAACCGTTCAATGGTGGCTTGCTGCGTTTGGAGGAAGTGTTTGCGGTCTACTTCTCCTTCCAGCATAGTATTAGGAGGGTAAAAGTGTGATTGGCGATAACTTTCGGCGTATAGCTCAAATCGTTGGCGTGCAAGTAAATTATTTAACCCCGGTCGGCGGCGATCGCGGCGTAATGCTCTTAAATCAATCTCGGCAAATGCTGCCATGCTTTCGCCTGCACCTGTTTCTGCTAATATGATTCCGCGATGGTCAATGATTTTAGAGCCACCATCAGCCGAAGCAATAGGGATAGCAATATTAGCGATGCCTGCGGTATTAGCTGAAACCACGTATGCCATATTTTCGACAGCGCGAGTGATTTTTGCTGCGTCTTTGGGGGTAAGGTTTTTGTTGTATACTTCCGAGGTGGAATGGACAAAAATTTCTGCTCCTCGCATTGCCAGACACCGCGCCACTTCTGGATACAAAATTTCTTCTGAGGCTAAAGCTGCCAAATTACCGATCTCCGTTTTGGCTACGGGGAAAACTCCCTCTAAACCATAGCAGTCAAGATATTTATCCCAAACATCATGGGGAGTGGGAGCAAATAAGGAATTTAGCCGCCGATATCGCAAAACGATTGAGCCAGAAGGATCAAGAATAAAGCAGGTTTGAAAGTACAATCCGGGAAAGTTGGGGTCAACTTCGTAGGCGTTACCAGCTAAAAAGATTTTATGCTTTTGGGCGATTTTACCAAGGGCTTCATACTCAGCACCAGCCATTTCTATACAAGCTTTTTCTGCCCATCCTGCTAGAGTATCTCCCATCGGAAAACCGGTGAGGAAATATTCTGGCAGTACAATTAAACGACAATCGAAGCCGATGAAAGCGATACTGGCAGCAATTTGTTGCGCTAGGCGGTTGATGGAGTTTTGCATGAGCGATCGTGCTTGTTGGCGTAGGCGTAGCCCGCCGGAGGCATCGCTTGCTTGGTTGATTGCATGACAGGTAACTTGCAGTGCCAAAGCGCGGAATGAGTCTAGATTATCAGTGTTATTATCCAAAATTGCTCACCAAATTCTATAGAATGCTATGCCTAGGTTGGGCTACGCCTACACACCCTAGAGCGATCGTACAAGTTTATACGTCAATTTAGAGAGGAGAAACCGATGATAATTTGCGTGTTCAAAGTTAAACAATATGTGCAATAGATGATGCTATTGTTTACTTCTCCTGTCTTTGGATAAACTTAAATTTAATATAGAGAACTTCAGGGAGAAGAGAGAATGTCAAATTTCCCCGATCGCACAGAATCAAACACCGATAAAGTCTTACTCATCGGAGTTACTGGCGGCACAGGTGGAAATGTCGTCAAGGGATTTCTCGAACAGAAAGTTACCAATCTGCGAGCCATCACTAGAGAAATTGACCTTAATCGTCCAACTCTTGCAAAACTTAACGATGCTGGAGTTGAACTAGTAAAAGCCAACCTCGACGATGAAACCTCTCTCATAGCAGCCTTTACAGGAATTTCGGCTGTTTACTGCCACGCTACTTCTGCGGACTCCGCTAAAATTGACCCGCTAGAGGTTGAGAGAGCAAGGCGAGTTGCACAAGTAGCTAAACAGGCTGACATTAAGCACTTTGTCTACAATTCCGCAGGTGGAGCAGATAGGAATTCAGGAATCCCCCGCATTGAGCAAAAGTACCAAGTGGAGCAAATTCTCAAAGCAGCTGGCTTACCAACTACCATGTTGCGAGCCTGCTTGTTTATGGAGGAGTTTTGGAAGAAGTACACGCGACCTTCCATCCTTAAAGGTAGTTTCCCATTTTCTATTCAGCCAAACAAGCCCCTTCATCTAATTACAACAAAGGACATGGGCCGCGTTGCTGCCTACGTAATTAAACATCCTACCAAGTATATTGGTCAAGAAATTGAGTTAGCTGGCGATGTGCTAACTCCTCTTGGGATGGCAGAGGCATTCTCCCAAGCGCAGGGAATGAAAGTTGTCTACAAAGAGACACCCGCCTGGATTTTCTTACTCTTGCTGCAAAAGGAACTGTTCGATTTGATTCAGTGGTATCGCAAGCAAGGTTATCAAGCCGATGTCTGGCGTTTACGAGAAGAGGAGTTTCCTGGGCTTCTGACCACATTTAGGGAGTTTCTGGCAGAAACCAACTGGGCAAATGCGGAACTCACCTACGAGAGTCTGTGATCGGATTAGTAGACTGTGGCAAAAGTAGGCGGTTGATGGAGTTTTGCATGACAGGTAACTTGCAGTGCTAAAGCCCGGTACGATTCTGGATTAATGGGCATGGGGCATGGGACTAAGGACAAATGACCAATGACTAATGACTAATTCGATCGCCACCCCAGAGCGATCTGACAAGTTTATCTGTCAATTCAGAACCAAGCATCTGTGCGACAAATTTATTACCTGGATCACATTCAGCACTGTTACGACGTACCAACAAATCACGGGCCGCCAAAGCTTCCCGTGCATCTTCTGGCACAAGTTCAGCTGCATCTACCCAAGTTAGCCAGCGATCGAGGGTTTCATGTGCAAGTGTGCGAGTTAGTTCAAGAGTATCAAAAGTAGGTGCGCCCGTGTAACACAAGCTAACAGGCGATTGAAATAAGCGAAGATACAGACTTGTGCTGGTAAATACTTTGAGGCGCGAATCGTCTTGTAACTTTAAGAATGTCTGGTTAACTGGTTCATAGTAGCGATCGAGATATGCCAAATCGGTTAAAAGCTCAGTCCGGGGAATGTAATCTATATAAAAGAAAATATTTGGAAGTGTGCGAAACTCAAACGCTAAATGAGGAACCTGAATATGCGACTTCAACCAAGTGGTGAGACGTACGCTGCTAAAGTTTGATTTTTCAGGGTTTCCTAGCCACGAATGAATTAGCCAGTCAACTTCTTCTCCGGAAAAAGCGGTGAGCGAACCTTTCATATTACCATCGAGACTGCTGTATTGCTGCAAATTTTCTACAGAAAGGTCTGGATGTAATTCAAAACGAGCTTCTAGTTTTTCGTAGAGTTCCTTTGTAATTCCCCACAACTGATCAAATACAGCTTTATTGTTTAAATCTGTTGGTTGCTTAGTCATAGTTTGAGTTTGCGGCTGAATGGGAAGCAGAGTGTTTAGAAGGAGAAGATAAAAAACACCTTAGCTCTATTATTATCCATACTCAAGTTAAGAATGAAGAGTGTGTGATTATTAGTATTAAAGATAATGGGCCAGGAATAACAGAAAAAGTTAAGGATAAATTGTTTGACCCTTTCTTTACTACTAAAGCTATAAGTAAAGGTACTGACTTAGGATTATCTATTAGTTATGAAATTATAGTAGAGAAGCACAAGGGACAAATAAACTGTATTTCTGCACCTGCTAAGGGTACAGAGTTTGTGATTGAAATTCCTATTAAGCAGGCACGGTAAGCAAGTATATTAATTAACAAAGCAAAATAGTATGTCTAAATAATATAATGCCGACAACTATGGGTTCTATGCTATCTCCTTAATAATTACTAATAGAAAAACCTCGACGCGTAGGTTTAATACTAGCTAACTCTACCTGAAAACTTACCTTATCACTTATTTCACCACTTCTCGCTTCCAAAGTCCATTTACCAGGACGCAAATTCCAAAATAAAGAATTAGCTGAGTTTGTATCTAGTCTTTCACCATTCAGCCACCACTCTACAGGCGCAGATTTATTTCCCGCTAATTTGAATTCAAGTTTTTGCTTCGCTTCTTCACCTGGATACACTAAGAATAAGTCGCCATGATGCGGAGATAAAATTCTCAAATTAGTTGATACAAAACTTGATTGCTGTTGTTTTGCCAACCATTGATCATATTCTGGTGGCAAATTGAATTGATTTTGACGTTTGTAGGCAATTTTATCTTCTGGATAGAAATATTCTTGCACTACTGAGGTACAATCTGGTGTTGGTCGTAAACCAGAAATTGCACATACAGGTAGTTGCACTAAACCTTCTGGAGGCAGAAAACGTCCTGGTTCTTGATGTTCATGCAGGTGTAACATAATCCGATTCCACAAGGGTGCAGCCCCGGCAACGCCTGAAACTTGGCGCATCGGTTCGCCATTGAAATTGCCTACCCAAGTAGCGACAGTGTAATCTGTGGTAAAGCCAACCGTCCAAGTATCCCGAAAATTGGAAGAAGTGCCAGTTTTAACAGCAGCAGGAAAGGGTAAATTTAATACTGAGTCTACACCAAATGCTGTTGCCCGAGCATGGTTGTCACTGAGCATATTAGTTATTAATTGCCATATTGTGTGATTGGGGAATAGGGAAGGTGGGGCCCCCTCTGGGGATAAGGGGTAATGGGGAGTAGGGAGTGGGGAATTAGAAAATGTGCTTACTAAAGGGGTAGCATCTCCTTGTCGTGCTATGGTCAGGTAGGCACGGGCTAATTCCCATAAACTGACTTCGCCACTACCTAGAGTCAAACCCAAACCATAATGTTCTGGGGTTTGGTTAAGGTGTTCAAACCCCAATTGATGCAGATGTTCGAGGAAAGTCTGCACACCTACCTTTTCTAACACCCGTACTGCTGGTACATTTAGAGAATTTGCTAAAGCGATTCGCACGCGCACAGGGCCAAGGAAGCTTTCGGTGTAATCTGTGGGGCTATAAAGTTTTGCGCCAGGAATTGCATAATGGGCAGGTACATCTGCCAAAATGGTATTTGGGCGAATTAAACCTTTTTCTAAAGCTAATTCATATACAAAAGGCTTGAGGGTAGATCCTGGTTGACGTAGCGCTTGCACTCCATCATTGCGTCCTAGTTTTGCCTCATTAAAATAATCAGGGGAACCGACATAAGCCAATACTTCACCAGTGTGGTTGTCAATCACCAACGCAGATGCATCATGCACGTTGTTGGCAGCCAGAGAAGAAATTACCTGTTGCACCTGTGCTTCGACAAACTGCTGTAAAGGGCGATTTATAGTTGTGCGAATAACGGATTTATCCTCCCAACCTACCTTTGAAAGGGGGGTTTGATTCCTCTCTTTGTTAGGGGGGATTTGATTGGCTAACCAAAATAAAAAGTGTGGTGCGGCGATAATTCCTTGTGGGCGAGACTGAAACACAACTTTTTCGCTTTGTGTTCGAGCTGCGTTCGCACCACTAATATACTTTTCCTGTAGCATACGATTAAGAACGTATTTTTGTCGCTGTTTTAGCCGTTCCCAATGCTGGTAAGGGTTAAAGTATGTGGGATTATTGGGGATAGCAGCTAACAAACTAGCTTGAGCAAGATTCAAGTCACTAGCTGGGATGGAAAAATAAGTCTGTGCGGCTGCTTCTACACCATATATATTGCCTCCCATTGGCAACCGATTGATATATGCAGAGAGAATTTCATCTTTGTTCATCCCTGCTACTAACCGCCAAGATAGCCAAATCTCACTCAGTTTACCAGAGAAACTACGCGGTACAGGATCTAACATCCGGGCTAACTGCATAGTAATAGTGGAAGCGCCGGAAACAATTCGTTTGGCGTGGATAGCTTCTTTGCTGGCGCGGATAATAGCTTTCATATCCAACGCCCCGTGATGGTAAAAGCTGCCATCTTCGGCGGCTAAAATAGCATGGATAAACTGGGGCGAAACCTGATTTAGTAGTATTACTGATGTATGCTCTTGGTCACGGGTGAGCAATGTTCCTAATGGTAAACCATTGCGATCGCTAAATTGCATTGCCAGTTGATTTTGAGCAATGTCTGCGGCTCGAATGGGCGCAAAATAAGGCAGTAGGCGTACCACCAGACAGATTACCAGCACAGCCAGGATAATTTTACTGTGCTTAATTTGGAGGAGCGATCGTAAAATCAGTTTCATCAGGGAATCCCCTGTCTAAGAAAATTTACCTTAATTTTGACGCGGTGATTACATCTACATCAGTAAGTATGTCATATCCTTAATGATTCAAATGATTCATTTGTTCTAACTTAGCAGATGTAAATTAATGTTTGCAGAACTTAAATACTTCTTCATAGTTAAGAATTGTAGTGATTTTTCGGAACAATCATACAGAATTAGTTATCTATGTAAATAAACATACTTAAATCCAAACTCTGGGTAAAAAATATTCATTTGGCGTCCTTTATTAGTCTTGGCATTGCCAACTCAATCGGGGATAAAACTTTGGTTTGCTATAATTTGCGATTTTTTTATTTTAAATTACTAAAAATATGATTATTAGAGTTCTACTCCATCTCTACCATAAAATTCTCTATTTCTTCCTTGGCGTCCTTGGCGGTAGCCTGCGGCAAGGCAAAGCGCCTACGTTAAAAAAAATTAGTCATTCCTCAAGTAGCAAGAGAACAACACAGTTTATTCTTCTCTTTACACTTATGCTAGGAATGGCAGGGTGTAATTTTTTTAGTATCAACTCAAGCAAAGAACAACTCCCAGCCGTTTCCCCGCTAACACCGCCAAAGCTACCAGACTGGATTGAACAAATTAGTCCCATTGGAGATGCCAAACCTCTTAACCAAATCCGCATTCGCTTTAAAGAAGCTTTAATCCCAGTTGAAAGCCTCGACAGTCCAGAACAGCAGAAAATTTTAGAAAAATTTGCGCTTTGGCCGCCTTTACCCGGTCAATTTCGCTTTTTGACACCGCGCATGGTGGGTTTTCAAGCCGAGAAAGCATTGCCAATAGCGACAAGATTTCAAGTCACTCTTAAAGCAGGTTTAGCTGATTTAAAAAACCATCGCTTAGACAAAGATTTACCTTGGACTTTCAATACCGAGTCTATCAAACTGACTAATTTACCCGGTGTCAATCCCATTGAGAAGGCTGATATTGAACCAATTGATTTAAAACAAAAGCTACAGTTTACTTCTAATGTAGAATTAGATTTAACTTCTGTACAAGAACATTTACAGCTAATTCCTGAAGGTAAAAATAAAGGTACAGATTTTAAAGTTGAATTAAACAAAGAAGAAAAACCATTAGAAAATGAAGATCCTTTAGAAAAAATTGACCCTTCAGCACGCAACTGGATTTATAACCTCATCCCACAGCAAAATCTTGAAAAAGCAACCCCTTATCGGCTAGTATTTTCTCCCGGAATACGTCCTGCTTATGGCAATCTCCCTACAGAAAAAGAATTTACCAGTAAGTTAGCTACTTATTCGCCTTTGGCGTTTCATAAAATTAACTATTACGGACAGCCAGATGCAGGTGGAACTTTTGGAAGATTTATTAAAGGAAGTCCCCAGTTAGAATTTAATAATGTCTTAATGGCAGATTCAGCTAAAGAAAATATTAACATTAATCCGGCACCAAAAAATATTTCGAGAATTCTGCAAATTAACGATGAAGATAAAATTGTCGGCATTAACCCTTACGCGCTAGAACCCGCCAAAACTTATACAATTACTATCGGCGAAAATCTCAAAGATAAGTTTGGACAGACTTTAGGTAAACCTGTCACACTTAAATATGATACTGGAGATTTAGCTGGGGATATCTGGGTACCATCAGATTTGAATATTTTCCCTACAGGTAAAAATTTACAGATCAATATTAGTACAGTCAATCTGCCAGAATCAAAATACAAAGCAGCTTATCGAGTAGTTAAACCGACAGATTTAGTTTATTTTAATTATGGTAATGATTTATTACCAAAACCTTCTGATTGGCAAAATTTCAAGGTATCGGGTAATAAAAATCAATCAGTTGACGTTGCTGTTCCTCTCCGGGAAAAAATAAGTGCGGCTACGGGAATGTTAGCTTACGGAGTGCAAGCCCGCACTAATAAATATCAGGAGAATGGTAAAGAACTGTGGCGAGAACCTACCACTTATGGCATGGTTGAATTGACGAATTTGGGTGTATTTACTCAGTGGTTCCCTGAGTCAGGCTTAATTCGCGTCAATCATCTTACAGATGGTTCACCAGTTCAAGCGGCGGCTGTTGAAATTTATCAATCAAAGTTAGAGGCTAAATCCCGCCCCGAACCTGCACCTTGTACAACAGGTAAAACTGATGAAAATGGAACTTTTAGAATTAATCGGGAAGAATTACAGCAATGTTATTCTGGGAATGAAAGTTCTAGTAAATCACCACAATTATTAGTAATTGCCCGTGAGAATCAAGATTGGGCATTTGCTAGAACCGAAGAATATAGCGGCGTTTATGGCTACGGTATTGATGCAGGTTGGCAAGATGGTAAACCAGAATCACGCGGGGTAATTTTTTCAGATAGACAGTTATATCAACCAGGCGAAAAAGCTTGGTTAACTGGTTTTGCTGACTTCTTGCAAAATGGTGCAATCCAGCAAGATAAAAATGCTGTTTACCAGTTAACTCTGGTAAATCCTGATGGACAAAAGACCAATTTAGGTACACAAACTACAAATGACTTTGGTACATTTTCTCTGAAACTGCCAATTAAGACAAATCAGCGTTTAGGCTACCATACAATCCAGGCTAAGGGCAAAAATGGGCAAGAAATTTCTGGAGAATTTCGGGTAGCTGAATTTAAGCCTCCCAATTTTAAAGTTGAAGTCAATTCAGATAAAAAATTTGCTTACATTGACGAAAAAGTTAATATTAATGCTACAAGTAATTATTTATTTGGTGCGCCTGTAGAAGGTGGAGAAGCAAAATACTTTATTACTCGTCAACAGGCTAATTTTATTCCCAAAGGTTGGGAAGAATTCACTTTTGGTCGGCAATGGTTATGGCCAGAAGAAACTCCTACTATATCTAGTGATGTGTTGCAAACTAATGCCCAACTAGATGCTAATGGTAAAAGTAGCCAAACTGTGAATGTAGCAAATGATTTACCATATCCGATGACTTACCGAGTAGATGTGCAAGTTGCAGATATTTCTAATCTGTCTGTAGCGAATTCCAAAACTTTTACAGCCCTACCAAGTAATCGCCTCATTGGATTAAAAAGTAATTTTATCGCTGATGCTGGTAAGGCTTTTCCCATTGAAGTGGTTGTTACTGACCCTACAGGAAAACCGATAACAGACCAACGGGTGCGCCTAGAATTACAACAGATAGAATACAGCAGCGTCACACAATTAGTTGAAGGTAGCCAAACACCCAAAAATCAAGTTGAATATAAAACAGTAGGACAAGCAGAAATTACATCCGGTAGCAATCCACAATCAGCAAATTTGACAGCGCCAGAATCTGGCTCATACCGGATTAGAGTTAATTTTACTGATGCTAAATCAGAATTAAGCGCCACAGATTTACAAATTTGGGCAACTGGGGGAAATCCAGTATTTTGGGGTTCTAGAGAACGAGATGTCTTAGAAGTTAAATTAGATAAAAAAGAGTTTAAACCTGGTGAAACTGCTACTGTACTTATTCAATCTCCCTATCCAGATGCAGAATTGTATTTTGCTGTAATTAAAGACAAACCCCTTTATCAACAGATTACCAAAGTTCGGGGAGGTGCACCACAAATTCAGTTTCAAGTCACGCCAGAAATGCTACCAAATGCAGCCATTGAAGCTGTATTAGTCAGGCAAGGTAAACCCATAAATCAAGTGGAAGCGGGAAGTTTAGATAATTTGGTGAAGATTGGGTTTACACCTTTTAAAGTTAATTTAGAAGATAAGTATTTAAAACTGCAAGTTAAGCCAGTTCAAGCATCATTAGAACCTAGTGCGGAGGAAACGATACAACTAGAACTGAAGGATAATCAAGGAAACCCCACCCAAGGACAGTTTACAGTTATGGTGGTAAATGAGGCGGTGTTACAACTTTCTGGTTATCGTCCGCCAGATTTGGTAGATACAGTTTATGCAGAACAGTCAATATCTACCCGCTTTAGCGATAACCGACCAGATGTCATATTACAACCACAAAATGTAGCTAAACCCAAAGGTTGGGGTTACGGCGGTGGTTTCTCTACTGGTGCAGCAAATACTCGCACTCGCACAAACTTTCAAGCCTTAGCTTACTACAACGGTTCTGTTCTCACCGATGCAAACGGTAATGCACAGATAACCTTTAAACTCCCGGATGACTTAACTACATGGCGGGTGATGGCTGTCGCCACTGATGGAAATCTGCGTTTCGGAAATGGAGACGCGACGTTTATCACCACAAAGCCACTGCTAACTAATGCCATCTTGCCACAGTTTGCTCGTCCAGGCGATCGCATCCTTGGTGGTTTATCTGTAACTAACAACACTGGGAATACAGGAAATCTCTCAATTAATGGCGAACTTAGCGGTAATGTGAAGTTTGCTGACAAAAACCCCACAGCTACTGCTTTGCAAACCAAAGCTGAATCCGCAACTCATGCTTATCGCTTTCCAATGGTGGCGGATAGCGTGGGAGTTGGGAAAGTTCGCTTTACTACTCAGCTAAATGGTACAGCCGCAGATGCTTTTGAAGTTCCTTTGGAAATTAAGCCAATTGAAATTACAGAACAAGTCGTTGAAACTGGTGTGACTGAAAAACAAGTAAAAATTCCCTTGAATGTTAATAAAAATACCTCTCCTAATGCGGGAGGTTTAGATATTCAGTTGGCGAGTACCTTAATTCCAGAGATTCAAGCACCAGCAAAGCAGGTTTTAGAAGATAATGATTTGCCGTTTACCGAACCTGCTGCAAGTCAGTTAATAATTGCGGCCAATCTGCAAAATCTTACACAAAAATATGGTCAGACATTTTCAGAATTTAATCCTAGCCAACAGGCAAAACAAGCCATTGAACAATTACAAAAACTCCAAATAGCTGATGGTGGTTTTGTTGCTTTCCCCGGACAAGAAAAATCTGACCCTTGGGTTTCTTCTTATGCAGGTGAGTCTTTGGCTAAAGCCAGTCAGGTGTTTCCTAATTTAGTCGATTCTGCAATGGTGTCTCGCCTGAAAGCTTATTTGCAAAAAGTTTTGGCGAATCCTGGAGAATATGATTTTTGTAAACAACTATTATGTAAAAGGCAACTGCAACTTAACGCTTTAATAGCCATAGCAGAAATAGGAGATAAACGCAATACTTTTCTTACAGATATTTATGGGCAGCGCAATAACTTTGATTTAGTAACTCAAATTAAACTGGCGCGATACTTATCTCAATTCCCAGAATGGCAAGACGAATCTCAACAATTAGTAAACAAGCTGCAACAGAGTATATATGAAACTGGTCGCACAGCAGTTGTGAGTTTACCCAACAGTTGGGGATGGATGAGTTCATCTACCACGACGCAAGCACAAGCTTTACGCTTATTTATTGCCAAGCAGAGTAAACCAGAAGTTATAGATAAATTATTCCAAAGTCTTTTGGCACTGCGACGGAATGGCACTTGGCAGACTAACTATAATAATGCCCAAGCATTAACAGCTTTGGTAGAATATAGCCAACTGCAACCTACGCCACCTAATTTTGTGGCCACAGTGCAATTAGCTGGTAATAAGTTAGGAGAAAATCGCTTTGATGGCTACAAAAATCCTAGCTTACAAGTAAATGTGCCAATGAATCAATTGCCTCGTGGTCGTCATGATTTAACACTGCAAAAATCAGGTAATGGGACTTTGCACTATCTGGTTGCTTATAATTATCGCTTGCAGGGAAATCAACCAGGTAGATTTCATGGTTTACGCATAACACGAGAAATTAGTCAAGTAAATAAAGAGAAAGTTTTACAAAAAACAGGTCTTTACGCTTTCGATAAACCCTTGACTTTAGCCTCTGGACAGGTGTTTGATATCGGTTTAGAAGTTATCGCTGATCATCCTATAGATCATCTGGTGATTAAAGACCCTTTACCATCAGGTTTTGAAGCTGTGGACGCAAGTTTCCAAACTACCACAGCTGCATTACAAGCAAAAGCCGATAACTGGGAATTGGGCTTTAAGAATGTGTACCGCGATCGCATTATCGCCTACTCAGACCACCTGGAACCAGGAGTTTATAGTTTGCACTATTTAGTCCGTTCTGTTACTCCTGGTACATTTTCTTGGCCTGGTGCAGAGGTTCACCTGCAATATGCACCAGAAGAATTTGGACGTACAGCTGAGTCTACATTAATACTGGAGGATGGAAAGTAATTATTTACGCCATCTTTGGCTAAAACAATTTGTCAGATAATACATGACGAACCAGAAAAGATTATAGCCAGCTACGTAGAAAAGCAAGAGATCAATTTACTGATGATGGTAGCCTACGGACACAGCCGCATCCGGCACTTACTTATTGGCAGTACTACAGCCCAAGTGCCACGCAGCAGCTACATCCCTGTCTTGCTATTCAAGTAGATTTTTGTCAAACATCCATAAAAAGGTGATTGTCAATACTTAATGTTATGAATGAGCAGTAAAATTTACAGTCTGATGAAGCACCAAAAATACAATAATGGTTGTTTTTTATATCTGTGTTTACTCTGATTTATAGTGGTTATCTATTTAATTATAGAGATTTAGGATTAGTATCATTAATGCTCTAAATCAGGAAAGTACTGATTCTATAATTATGTCGATTTTGAAATCTTTATGTTTTTTGTTTAAACTTTACTGTTTCTTTATAAGAATTTGGTAACTCTCTTTTAGGATAGTGAAAGCACACTACTTGTGTCACTATAAAAGCGCTTTAGTAAATATGTAAATTCTCTGTGTACGTAATGATGACAAGAGCAGCAGACTATAAAAACTGGCTGCAAGGAAGCCGTTATAGTAATCGGGGAAGTATTTATTTATTTGCTCCAATGGTTAACTTCAATGTGATGGCTGAAGTTGGAGATACTCCCCCCTAAATTAATGTGCTTGTACTTGCTTGGAAAGTTTATAAGGAATTCGATAATTACATCTTGATGGCAGCAAGTAAACTTAATTCCGACTTCGGAACAGCATAAACAGATGTAATTGAATTCAAATAACTACTTTGATATTTGATGGTTGAATATCTGAATTATAGTAGCTAGTCAAATTGCTAACTAATACACATCGAGAGTTAGGCATTTGATGTTGTGGGAAAGCATTAAGCTTCAGTATTCATCCGTTCCAAATACAAAAAAGTATTTTGTCTAATTTCCAAGTAGTACACGCAATAAATAAAACAGCACAACTGAAACCGTTGCAAACTGCTGTAATTACAGAATTTGCTTGTAAACAGATACAGCATTTCTTGTATAGCTATGTTTAACAATTAAATAACACTTGTATTTGATAGTTTTTAAGCTTAGAGCTTGTCTTGGGTTTTTCAAATATGTGAAAAACTTTATTTCAGGCATCTTTTTGTTATTAATTTACGACTGAAAAAAGCAGATATAAAAATATAAATGGTACACAACAAGACGAAATACAGGATTGCTTTAATTAGGCACTACACGATCCAAGTTCACAATTTTACTGGGAACAATACAGATATGAATAGCTGGAAATATTTTTCAAAATTGAAGCGGTTTAAACAACTTGTGTTAACTACTTTTTTAAGTGACATTCCAACAATTTTTGGGGGCGTAAAGTTACGTGCTTTGCTATATCGGACTATTTTCGCCCAGATAGGTAGCTCAGTTTATATTCAAGATGGTGTTGAATTCCTCAGTACTGATTCTATTGAAATTGGGAATGGAGTTTATATCTTTAAAGGTGTTCGTATGGATGGAAAAGGAAACGAAAACAATAGAATTCATCTAAAAAATGGAGTTGTCATTGAGCGTAACGTTGTGATAGGGGCACTAAACAACACTTGTATAGATATTGGTCAAGATACTTTTATTGGCCCTAACGTTTGTATTAGTGGCCCTGGTGACATTAAAATTGGCAAACACTGTTTAATTGCAGCTCACACTGGAATATATGCTAATAATCACAATTTTACAGATCCCACAGAGCCAATCAAATACCAAGGTATTACTTGTGAGGGGATCGTTATTGAGGATGACTGTTGGCTAGGTCATGGGGTGAAAGTATTAGATGGTGTCACTATTGGTAGAGGCAGTGTAATTGGTGCTGGCGCTGTTGTTACTAAAGATATTCCACCATTTTCGGTAGCTGTGGGTATACCTGCACGAGTAATTAAAAGCCGTGACGGTAAAGAACTTGCTCAGTCTACAGAATTGCCTATGTCATCTTCAAACTAAGTTTTTATAAGGTTTGCCTGGGTAGTTTTCTCCGAACACAGGCAGCCATTTCGTAGTTTGATGCGCTATCTTTTGGCAACAGAAATCTGAACATTCTTAAACACGTGAACTAGAGGTAAATCTATTTATAGTAATCCTATTTGAGTAGTGAGAAAGCGGATTGATCACGAATCGCTATCTCTGCAAAAGGCTTTTGCCAACGCGCAGCATCTCGCAGAGAAGTACGCCAAGAGAAAGAGAACAAAAGCAGAATTCAGAAATCTCATGAATGATTTAGGAGTTCTATATGAGCAAAACCATAGTAAGAAATTAACTCAATGACTAAAATTATAGAAAAATCTACCGAGAGAAGACTCCATCTAGCCCTTAAAAAGGGGGGAACTTCTAAAGTCTCCTTTTTAAGGGCTAGGGTGGATTTAGGTTTCAGGCTTCAGTGCGTAAGTCCTATCTACCACTTTCGGGGAGAGCGAAACTGGATTGAGAACATTGGCAAAATAGTGTTTCCGTCCCAATGGCGATGGATTTTCTAACAACATACCTTCTGAATAGGTCTAACTACGCCATCGAAGTATCTTTTCTTTAATTGGGTTAACGAAAGAACGCCCCTGTATTTGAGACTTAGCAAATTCTGCCTTCAATCTATAATACCAACGAGCTTGGGCATCAGCATCTCCAACCAAAGTTAAGGATGGATTATGTTTCAAGCCGATTTGTTGTTTAAGCAAAATTTCTCGATCTTGATTGAGAAAACTACGCGTAAAGAATAGTAACAATGCCTGGAGAATAGGAAACCAAGGTAAAGTTGTGTAAAACATAGTTGTTTCTTCGGTTTCAGTTTCGGAAATGGGAGTAATTGCTGTTAAATTACAAACTATATGTTTATCAGTGGACACCCGCTCAATACGAATTCCCGGTAAACGGAATGAGATTTCAATCTGTGGATTGCGTCCAATTAAGCGATAGAACAAGGTTTGTTGTTCTAGTGGGTGCTTTCGCATGGTAAAGCCGTACAAAGATGGTTCAAAGGTTTTGACTACCTCCTTCAGTGTTTCAGGAGAACGCCACCACCAAGCCTGGTGAACGAAAGCAATATGAGCAGGATCGATCAGTCCTACTACGGCGTGATCAACATCACAGGGAAAGTGAATGCACTCAACAGCTTGGTGGCTTTGATCGGCAAACTCAGGGATTCGTGGGATGTCTTCTAAGATTAAGGAAGTCTCATCATTTGACATATAAATCCAAATATTTCCTTGCGCCTCTTCTATTGGATAACTTTTCGTTTCACTTACCTTGGCAAAGACTGTGCCTGAGCGATCGCGACTAAAAACGATTGGCTCGTTCAAGAGTGTTTTTGAAAGTATTTGTCCAGCTTTTAGTTGCTTACTTGGTAATGCATAGTACCAAGTATTTCTTAAAAATAAAGGTGTTTTTACCATCTTAGAATTAGGATTAAAGCGATTGTGCGATCGCAAATGAGTTTATTTGAAATTAATGCAGGGAAATGTATTACGAAAACTGTTTAAGGCATAAAATTTTTTGATGATTTAAGATATTGTTGCTTTTGCCCTGAAGTCGGTAGACTCGCACCAAGTCTGCGGGACGCCCCTCTGCTTTTAGGGGTGCAACATAGGAGAAGCTTTGCTTTTGCACACCTAGTGAAGAGTAGACAATTCCCCTTTTGCTCACAGTAACACTCCAAAAAGGTTCTGTACCTCCGGCGATGAATTCTTCACTACTAGCAGTTTGTGCAACAACGAGACTATTCCTAATAATAGATGATTCATTGGCAGTACTGGGGCTGTTAGCTAGTAAGCTAGCGCCAAATCCGAGCAGAGCAACACAACAGATGAAAGTTTTCATGTATCGAGAATTTATGGCTACTAATTTACAATACTCTTGTATATTATTGGACAACTCTAACTATACAGCACTCAAAAGACGTGGAACAGTTCTGCCCTACTGCTCCCCTCAAGTATCCGCGTACTCATAATAATTCCGGTGTGTCATCATCTAAATAGAGGTTTGTTAGAAGGAGAAGACGGTGCGGAGTGTACCTGTCAGGATTGCGCCATTGACGCCTTGATTAGCTGGATTTGTAATCATTTGAAACACAGGTGTGACACGGATATTACCATTAATTGGAAAATTGTAGAAAGCCTCGAAATTCGTTTGTGTCGAATCTCCTATTTCACTTGCAATGAACGGTTGTCCTACAGCTATGCCTGCCAGAGCATTTTCAATGAATAGATCCACAAAAGCGACACCCGCCATCCAATAGCTAGGCTTTAAATCACCAAAGGCAGTATTGGCGTAGCTACCGTAACCATAGCGTCCAAAGACAGCAATACAGTCTGAAAGCGTCAATTCCAAGTTGGCTCCAAAGACATCAAACTCCCCTCCTAAAATACTACCGCCCGCATATTGCAAGCGTAGCGCAAACGTTCTAGAAGGAGCGTATTCTAACTCAATGATTCCTTGATAAGGATCGCCAAACAGCCCTCCTTCTCCTCGTCCGTTGGGATAAAGAATGTATCCCAGTGGGAAAATACCAGGAACTGGAGAAGAACTCTCTATTCTCGATTGACTTGCAGATGGCGCCACATAAGCAGCTCGCGCCGTAAATGCGCCTTCATTCGGATTCCATCTGACAACAGCACCCGCTCCTAGCCCTTGAACTGGAAAAAGAATATAGTTGTTTACCAATGCTTGCGTAGAGAAGTTTAAAAAACTGACATTTGCATAACGGTTGATGTCTACATAGTCAGTCAGACTGATGACTGGGCCCAGGGAAAGCGTCAAATCCTCAGATGGAGAAAAGGTATAATTCAGACGGGACACGCCAAACTCTTCAACGGGCGGTTTGGCTGAATAGTCTAAAACGCTGCCAAAACTGGGTTCTAATAATCCTGCTGCATTGTCGTCTGCCCCATTGCTGCCAATTTCTAGCCAGAGTTCTAGTGCATCTGTTCCATTAAAACTTGTAGTCAAGTCTAGGGTAGCTCGGTAAAGGAATGTAGAATTTGGATCTTTTGTCGCAATTTCTCTGCCTGTGACATCAACAATGCGATCGCCACTATAGCCTCCCTCAGTAGCTCCAAACACAACTATTCCTGACAATGTGGTGGTTGTCGAGAACTTGTTAGTTTCCAACTCAGCAGTTCGGGCTGCCAATCCATCTACACGCTCTTGTAATGTGCTTAATTCACCAGAAAACTCTTCTTGAAGTCCTTGTAATATCTCTAAATCATCACGAGATATTCGTGAACCAGTTCCTTGAGCAATTTGTTCGCTGATTTGTTTAAGTGTTACGTTCAATGCTACTGCAAATTCGTAGCGAGTCATTACTTGATCGCCCCGAAAAGTTTGGTCTGGATAGCTTATAAGAATGTCATATCGAGCGATCAAAGATTGAAGCACCTGAAATGCCCAATTTGTAGGTTGAACATCATCTAGTTGATTTACTGAAGTCACTTGTCCTTGTAGCATTGCGCCTGATTCTTGGGGAATACTTTCAGGAATTAGCTGGGTAATTGAAGTTGGAGTAACAGGAGAAAGTTTTTCCTCAACAGTCTCGGCTAAGGTAGGAGTTGCATGATTTAGGATGACGAAGCTCAAAATACTCAAACAACCCATTATATGAAAATTTGCAAACCAATAATTTTGCATACTTCAGCAGTAGATTTTTAGAAGGGTTAGCGCTTACGTCCAAGCGTGAGTGCTACCAAAAGCAACGAGCAACATAAAACATCCCGGCGGCATTAGCCAAACGATGTTGCGATTCATAATCATTGAAAAGATAGAGAGCAATACATTGCAGGCAATACAAAACTTAGTCGCTCGATTCAGATGCAGGTAGTAGATTGCCAAGTTTCTACAACTTGTTGGATGGTTTCATAAGCAGTTACGATCGCTTTTTTTCGTTCGTCAGCACCCACTGTCAGATTTTCGGCATGGATAAACGTGACATCAGCTACACCAATAAAGTCAAACACTGCCCGCAAGTAAGGCTCTTGAAAATCGAGTGGTTCGCCTGCATAACTTCCGCCTCGTGTTGTAATTACCAGCGCTTTTTTATCGTTCAACAGTCCTTCGTAACCATCAGCACCCACCACAAACGTTCGTCTAACTCTCACAATCTGATCGATGTATGCCTTGAAACTGGCAGGTACACTATAGTTGTACATAGGAATGCCAAAGATATAGAGGTTTGCCGCCAGCAGTTCAGCAATCAATTCATCGGAAATCATCAAGGCAGATTCTAATGCTGGAGTGAGTTGAGCCGGGGGGCAAAACGCAGCAGTAATCTAGGTTTCATCGATCGCGGGTACTGGATAACGTCCTAAATCGCGATAGATGACAGGAACATCTGGATGCATTTGTTTCCACAGGGTCACAAATTGCTGGGTTAAGGAGCGTGAGATAGAGCGCTCACCGCGTGGGCTAGAATCAAGGTGCAAAAGTTTCATGGATTAATCCTCTTAAAACCTGTTTGTAGAGTCAAAAGAACAATTACATCAGGTGTTGTATGAGTAAGATTGCAGCTTAGAAATAAAGATGACTAAGCATTCTGCTGGTTTTTTGCTATTCGTTGATATCTGACAAAAAGTAGGGCATTGCAAACCAGCAAGACTGCACCAAAGCCAAATAGCGTGTGCATCACGCCAAATTTGTCAGACACAAAGCCAATCAGAATTACAGGGATACCGTACCCCAAATAAGCGCAGACAAAATAGCCAGAGGTGAAGGAAGCAGATTGAGTGCCGCTCATCTGTACCACTTCAGCCAATCCACCCAGGTAGGTGAACCCGTAGCACGCCGTTCCAGCGATCGCCACTCCTGCCAGCACCAACCCTAAATGACCGAGCCACGCTCCACATGTGAAGCTAAAATAGCCAGCTACCAGCAGAACAGCACTGATCTGAAGTGATCGGCGTGCCTCTAGCCGACGGGCAAAAGGTTGAAACATAACCCCCGCAATCGTAATGATGAACAACATCAAACCTGCCCAGTTCGGTAGACCATATCTTGCTAACTGGGTAAGTAAAATTACACCGACAATTCCTGCCAAAGACCATGCCAATGCGATCGCTAACCCTGCCCAAACTGTGCCCATTGAGAAGCTTGGCAGCCGGATCAACGCTGCTGAAGTCGTTGCCTGTTCTGGAATACTAATAATTAAACCAATACAGCCCAGAAGTAAAATAAAGACGACCCAATAGCTAAACGGCACCAGTGAATAGCGATAAAACAAAGCGGCATTCGTAAACAGCGCACCACTGGAAAAGCCCAAAGCAGTAGTTAAGCTAACGTAAGCAGAAACCTTCGTGGCATTTTGTGGCATCAGCGTTGATAGGTATGCCGTTCCTGTTCCAGTCATAAAACCAACACCAATTCCTTGTAGAACTCGTGTGACGAACAGCGTGTAGATATTCGGCTGAACAATCATTAAAAACGTTGCGACACAAGCCAATAGCAAGCTTGTGAGGATGACAGTTTTGCGTCCAATCCGGTCAGAGGCTCCACCCAGCAGAACCAGCGCCGGCAACAATCCTGCAATGTAGGTTGAGAAAGCGATCGCCGAAACACCACTACCAAAACCTGCCATCTTTGCATAAGTACCATACAGGGGAATTTGCAAATTCGTTGCGTGAGTGATGAGAAAAATGGCTATTGCCACAATGAACTGGGGCCGTTTCATTGTGAAACTCCTGAAAGACAAGTTGTATCCGTCAAAAAAACCTTGGTTTGCATTAAATATGCGATTGTTCCAGCAAACTTCAGGCGGTGTAGCTGCACTTTATAAAGAACAATCTTGATAAACTAACTCTACAAAACCGTCTCAATGCCGTCTTGCACGTTCTTGAGTTTTTGGACACATTCTTACTGACTTTTGAGAAATACTTTGGGACTTACGCCTACCAATCGTTTGAAGTGACGGCTGAGGTGGCTTTGATGGGTGAAGCCAAGACTGTAAGCAATTTCTGCGATCGTCAAATTACTTTGTCGCAGTAACTGCTTGGCGCGATTAACTCTGCACTGAATCACATACTGATGTGGTGCTAATCCGGTTGAATGTTTGAATAACATTGAAAAATAACTCGGACTCATTTGCACAATGGTTGCCAGTTCGGCAAGCGTCAAGTCCTGCTCAAGGTGCTGATGAATGAAATCAATCACCTGCTGCAATTGTCTTTTGGCTAAACCACTCTGAGGTCTAGAGATGGATCTTTGGGCTGAGTAGTGCCGCAATAAATGAGTCATCAGAGCAGCTGTTAACGAATTAATATAGAGACGACTGCCAACTCCGCTAGACTCAAGCTCTGACTTGAGCGTGAAGCCAAGACTGTAAATCAAGGGGTCAGGTTTGCTGAAACTGGGGACAAGCTCGACATCAGTGGCAGTCGTTAGATCGAAGGTATGACGTGCAAACGTCCTCGCCTCAAAACTGAGAGTAATAAATTCGTACTCGGTGTTCCAATAAGCCGAATTGAGGACATCAGCTGGCACAACCGTCACATCGCCATATCCAAATTGCCGCTTTTGAAAGCGATGTTCGATCATCTCTTCAACCATTGGCGGCGATGGGCTGCGATCGTGAATGATAATGCGATGTTGCCTGGAATAATTTTCTGCCAACTGATGCGGTGGATGGCGATGATATTGCAGTTGAATGCCGTCCCATCCTGCTTTGTCACTGGAGAGTAATGGCGCTTCCGGGTAAAGCTTCAGTACATCATCCTGCTGAACAAAGTCAACAACTAAGAGATCTGAAGTTACCATTGCTTGGCTCCTTCTATGGAACTGGATACTGATCAAATTGCTGCATCAGATGCAGTAGCTCAGTTTGGCTGGGTTGCCGCCCGTTTTCGGTTAACCGGGCTAACCCCTCAAAGTACTGCTCCCGTGAATCGGCAGGGCAAAAGAGGATCAGTAGGGTCGATCTCACTGTTCCAGGATTAGAGAACCCATGCGGCGTATTTTCTGGCACGAGCATCATTGCGCCCGGTGCAGCCATAATTGTTTGCCGATCCAACAGCAACTCCACTTCTCCCTCTACCACATAAAATATCTCGGTCAATTGCTTGTGGATGTGTGGACTGGCTCCTTTCGTTCCTGGTTCCATAACAAATTCAAACAAGCCAAAGTGTCCATTTGTGTTCTCCCCAGTCACTTTGAATGTGCAGGTACTGGTGCCTAGTTTAACGGACTTTCCTTCACCGGGTTGCAGAACAATCGGTAACGACATTAGAAGCTCCTCTGGATTAAGAATTGGGAATTGCAGCAACGGCGTCTATCTCAAACAATAGCCCCTCGACTGCTAATCTGGGTACAGGAATCAAAGTACTGGTGGGTTTGCGATCGCCCGACCACATCTCATTCCGTACGGCTGAGATCAATTGCTGTTTTTCGGCATCGTGATCAACTGAGAGTACTGTAATTTTCACAACGTCTTCTGGGGTTGCCCCAACTGCTGCTAATGCTGCACGAAGGTTAGCAAATGCCTGTTTCAACTGAGCCGCAAAGTCAGCCGCAACCAGATTGCCCGTCTCATCCATGCCCAATTGACCTGCAATATAGATAAGAGTTGTGTTAGCGGGAACCGTTACAACATGGGTGAAACCGTAATGAGATGGATCGAAGAATCCAGGGGGATTGAGGTGCTGAATTTGTTGAACCATGATTTGACTCTTAAATCAATTTTGTTGAAAGTTGTCAGTGCAGGATATCAACTGAGTAAAGACAAAATTGCTCAGGCATAGCGATCGGACATCGCCGGAATATCAATCTCTTTCACACAGGAGACGCGCGATAGTTGACGCAAACAGCGCAGTAAGAGAACCAAATCCTGCATTGGAATTTGCCTGCTGTCGTAGGTTTGGATTGCTGCCTCTGCCCCAGCTTCATAGGCGATTTCTGCCGCAATACTACCTGGGTTGAGCGAAGTCACTGGAATACGATGCTCTCGTAAACATTCCCGCAGGGCATGAACCACACCCCGCAGCCCAAATTTAGATGCAGTATTCGCCACTTCCGGTGCGCCAGAGTTATCTAAGCCCGAAAGCGAACTCATATAGACAACACGGGGATTGGTTGAACGCTTGAGATTTGGCAACAACCGATGAGTACAGAAAATCGCAGCCAGCAGATTCACTTGGATAATTTGTTCCATCTCTTCTAGAGTGGATTTTTCAAAGGAATAGGTTGGCTCAAACGCATTCTCCTCCCAAATCCCGGCGTTGTAGAACAGAAAGTCAACCGCGCGATCGCCAATTGCCTCAGCCACTTTAGCCGCAGCAGTCTGAGTAAGCGATAAGTCTGCCGGAATCCAAACTCTAGACACTTGATCGGCGCGATCAAGGCTAGGAGGGCGAGTTCTGGAGATGAGAAACACCGTATCGCCTGCATCCGGCAACCCAACACTGAAGCCTAAGCCAACGCCGCGACTAGCTCCAAAGATCGCAATATTTGCCATTACTGCACCAACTTGAGAAGTTGCAACTTTATAAAGAAAAACCTTTAGTAAGAATCATAAGTGCTTAACTTGACTTTGTAAAGCTTCTTCTTTAATTTATTAAGTATGAAAGCAGAATCAACTAGCGTTCGGACTCGACGGGCGATCGTCCAATATCTCAAACAGGAAGGAGCAACGGATGCGGAAACCCTTGCCTCCCACTTGAACATCACCGCAATGGCAGTGCGGCAGCATATCTATGCTTTGCAAAAAGAAGGATTTGTGACGTACCAGAAAGAAGCACGTCCGATGGGACGGCCTGCCAAGTTATGGGAGTTAACGCCTGCTGCTGATCGTTTCTTCCCCGATCGCTACGCTGAGTTAACGTTGGGTCTGATTAACTCAATGAAAGAGGCATTTGGTGAAGAGGGATTTGATCGGCTACTGGAAGTCAGAACTCGCGAACAAATTCAAGCGTATCGAGCAATCATGCCTCGGTATGCTCCGCTTCAACAGCAACTAGAAGCGTTAGCAGTCCAGCGAACCGAGGAAGGCTACATGGCAGAGGTCACGGCTCAAAGTGATGGCACTTTTCTCCTAGCTGAAAAGCATTGCCCCATTTGTGCGGTGGCAACTGCTTGCACTGGGCTGTGTCGGATGGAGTTAGAAATCTTTCAAGCAGCTTTAGGTAACGATGTGAGCATTGAACGAATTGAACACATTTTGGCAGGCGATAGACGTTGTGTATATCTGGTTATCAGTACTTAAACAGAACTGAACAATAAAAAATTCAATTCTGACTCCTGACTCCTGAATTCTGAATTCTCTATTATTAAGAAGCAGAGCCATTTTTTTAGCCAATGTCCAGCAAAACAATCGATGTCCGAGAGTACACCGTTAGAGCGCACAAGCGGGAAATTCATACTCGCGTTTTTAACTTTGTGTGTAAGCAATGTGAGCAACCTACACAACGAGAAACCTTTGGTGTGCGACCACTCTACTGTGAGCAATGCCGTCCTCCTCAACCTCCCAAGCAATCGAAAGTACTCCCTATAGGCAAGAGGAAACCCAGGGCGATGAACTACAAGAGTGGCAAAGGTATTGCTGGGTGATTTTTTGCCTCAAGGTTAACCCTGTTTTATCACTTTCGGAAAGGAATAATCGAAGCTAAACTCTGAAACTTTTATTTAATGAAGCTTTGAGCCTTTATTTTTTAACAGAAACTAAAATTTATAGTCAAAAGCTGAAAAGTAAAGCTCCGAAAGGCTTCCAGGGATTGGCTTCTCTCAGATTGACAAAACGGGGTTAAGAGCGATCGCCAACGGCGGGCGGTGGTTACGCCATCGCACTTTGTGAATGAAGCAGTAGTTATGTGTGAAGTTACGGCAGTTGCATCAAGTGGCCAGCCAGCCGTGATAAGGCTGTGGATTGGCTGTTGCAGGGATTGGTAAGCAAGCCAAACCGTATCTGTCATCCTTGCAGGCAAAGTTGCTGGCGGCTGTTGAAGGGGAGTGGCGATCGCTTCAAAGTAAAAATGCGCTCGCGCACAGATGCTAATTGTGTACTGGCTTGAGAAAGTGTGCGTTGCAACCAACACTCATCTGCCCGGTCAACAGTTCCATAAGTCATGACTTCCACTGGTGCAACACCAATCCCCTTTACTATTGCAGCAAGTTGAGCTTGCCGACGACGTGCTACTTGTGTTGCGATTTGGTATTTAGGGCAAGAAATTGATGGCAAATTCCGCTATCTCAGGGTTTGGAAACTATTTGAAAACAACTGGAAAGTGATTGCAGGAAGTGTGGTTACATTAAACACCGACAACTGAAGACTGCCAGAGCTTTTCGATGATCTCTCTTGCCAGTTTTCGGTCGATACGGGAGTTGCCACGGATGTGAATGATGCCTATCAAGATGACGTGTAGGTGTAGCCCGGCGTAGGCATCGCCCAATCAAAAATTCTGTTTCTAACCCCGACTTTGGCAATATATTAAGTACTATTGCTTATTGACAAATGTTATTTAACCTTAACCTCTCAGGAATGGTGCTGACAGATTTTCAGATCCAGCCTCAAGCTGAGATTGATATGGGCATTTACGCACTGTATTTATCGAATCGTAGACATTTGCTACGGGTGAAAGCGTTTATTGATTTTTTAGCAAAACGATTTGGCAGTCTGCCCTACTGGGAAGATACTGCAATTTAAGGGTGCAGGAATTGATGGAATAGATTTGCTGTCTATTTAGAGAGATTCGGTTCCACAACATCAGGAAAGCTCTTAAAATTGCGCCGCACCCAATCCATGCCTACTTCATTGTTGAGTTTAATTTTCTGAGGTGTATCTGGATAAATTTTGCTTAAAATATCTGCATCTTGATCAACAACAACCTTGCCAAATTTTAGATAGGTGCTGCCAAACAGCTTAAAGGTTGGATGCTTTGCCTGACCAAACAGTAAAATATAAGTCCGGGTGCGATTCTCAGCTTCTGGCACGAAGAAATGACACTGGGCAGCTTTACCAAGCGGCATTTCGCCGTGAAAAATTATCAGGGATGGAAAGTGGTTTTCCAGGTGCGCTTTGATGGTACTGGGCAACAGCATTAAGTCAGGCTTTCTCAGCTTTTGGCTTAGGCTGTAGGGAGCGGTCGGCATATTGTAGAACGCATGGGAATGATGCCCATCGTCAACAAACTGATGAAACTCCACTTTGGTAATCCGAAATAAATCTCGGTGAGTACCATTTTGATGATTGTAGTCATGCATATTCAGCAGCATCGTCAGCAGATCCGTCTCGATGCTGCGATCGCCTGTATGCCCAACAAAATAGTATTTTTCTGCGATTTCATTCAACACAGTCGGAATGGCTATCTTCGGCGCGTAGCCGCCATAGGACCAGATGAAATCCCCTTGAGTGATTAATTCTAGAGGTTGTAATTGAGCTAACGTTTTCTTACCTGATCCGGGTAAAACTGTACAACCTGCGGCATCAAACTGCAACGCATGAAATGGACAGACAACTGCACTTGTCCCATCGCTTTGAACTTCACACCATCCTTCCGATAGCATTGCGCCCATGTGAGGGCAGGCATTGGGTAAGGCATGAATGGCTCCGGCAACATCCTTCCACATCACGTAATCACTGCCGTATAAAGAAATTTTTCGGGGTTGGTTTACAGACAACATAGACTTGTGCGCCAATAACCAAGGCGCACCGGGAAGCATTGACTGCATGGTGTTTGTTCTCCGTTAAAGATAAAATTGTGAAAAATCCGTCGTGTTTCTAAAATATGACAGAATGTTCACGTTCGTCAAGCAGCGAGTTATCAAAAAATCTCCGTCGGCAACCCAAACAGCAGCGGGGTAAAGCACGGGTTGAAAAAATCCTGGATGCAGCAGCGGCGGTCTTTGATGAAGTGGGCTACGAAGCGGCGACGACTCATCTAATCGCAGCTAAAGCGGGAACAGCAATCGGCTCTCTCTATCAGTTTTTTCCTGACAAAGCTGCTATTTTCAGGGCGATGGAGTTACGCCATACGGAGCGAGTGAAAGCGATGTGGGCACGGGTGGACATCCCAGCCATTGTGCAACTGCCGCTTTGCCAAATGATTCATGCGATTGCCACTGCTGTAGCAGCGCTCTTTGAGCAACCCGTGTCACGGGTGGTGTTTGTGCAGTTTTATCTAGCCCGTGAAATTTTCCAGACGATCGATGAAAGCATGACGCAGGAAGCAATCAACTTCATGGCAAGTATTTTGAGGCAACGCAAGCCCGCCCTCGCCGAGGAACAGTACAGTCTGCTGGCAGAAGTGTGTGTGCATAGCAGCAACGCGGTGATGCTGGCAGCCCTCCGCAGCCCAAATCAGGAACACTGCCAACGGTTAATTCAGCAGATTGAGGATTTGCTGGTGTCCTATTTAGAGTCGCATCTGGGAGATTATCAGTCGAATCATGTAATGAAAGTAATGGTATGCCCTCAGTGTCGATCGCAGCAGTTATCGAAAAATGGGTATCGCCGAGGCAAGCAGTGCTACCGCTGCAAGGATTGCGGGCGGCAGTTTGTAGAGGGTGGGCGATCGCATTTCTCCTATCCCAATGAGCCACCTGGGTAACTGGAGCTATCTTGGCGTCACCGTGTCAAACCGGGTAGATTGTACGCGCTTGCCTGAAATTAAGATGAGGTAAACCTTTCAAGAAGTGCTTTTTGGTGAAGGAACTATGGTTATATTTGTTAGATACCAATGCTTGTATTGTTTATCTAAATCGTCCTATATCTCCTGTGAGGCAGAGGTTAGAATCGCTATCACCAGCAGATATTGTTGTTTGTTCGGTAGTAAAAGCCGAACTATTCTATGGTGCAATGCGAAGTAATAATCCCACACGGACTTTAGCATTACAAGAAGCATTCTTAAATAATTTTGTATCTTTGCCTTTTGATGATCGGGCATCTCGAATTTTTGGCACAATTCGGGCAGAGTTAGGGATGCTTGGCTTGGTACACCAATTGGGCCTTATGATTTCTCCAGTAATGATCGCTTGTTTGCCAGAGAGATCGATTCCTTTTATTACCTCAGCAGAGGTGGAATGCCGTCCGAAAGGTATCGTGGGTGCGATTTCAAGCTCATCATTGCTTCGTTTTCAAAATGTTAGCGATCGCCTTGAACTTCAATAGTTTGTCAATTCTTTTTACTTACAGGAATGCGTTGCCACAGATCGGTAAGCTCAATGGTATCGAAGAATGCTACTACCTTGACAATACGCCCATTTTTCATGGTCATATACCAGGAATAGGTGTTGGTATAGGGTTTGCCGTCCTTGGCTGTTGCTGTTCCATCCCATAAGGCAATTACCGTGTCGCCCTCGGCATAAATACCTCGGACACTGGGTACTATTCTGGCGCTCAATCGCTCGTTAATTGGTACTATGGCTTCCTCCAAAAACTGCTTGCGGCTGGTGTAGGTTTTGGAAATTGGACTTCTGCCTGTAATCGTCCATTCCACATCATCAGCCAGCAGATCGAAGAAACTACCAGTGTTATTTGCCCATTTAGCAAAGCCTTCGCGTACTATTTCTTTATTCTGGCTCTGATTAGATTGGACAATCTTGCGAATCTCTGCTTGCTTTGGCTCGGCTGTAGCACTGGCCACAGGTGCTGCGGTGGCTATCATCAAACCAAAGCTAATTAGTAATTTTCGGTGGGGGGCGGTAGTGTATTTTTTCATAAAACCTGTTTCTGGATTAAGTCTGTGTAGAAAACGCTATTTTGTCTTTGTTATCGAATCGAAACGTCAGGCTGCCTGATCTATCAATATTTCCCATGCAATCAAAAACACCAGAGATTAGGCTGCCTTTTCATGGCTAAGTCTTCCACTCCTTATCTGAAATCGGTAGACTCAGCTAGAGTTCGCCATTTTGCCGTCTCTTGCTCGACGTAAGCGTTCTTCTCGGCTATTGTCTGAAGTGTATCTGTGCCTAGAGGTAACCGCAGAGGTGGTTCGTCTGTATTGACAATCTCAAAAATGGCTGGGGCGAGCTTAGTGGGATCTCCTGGCTGTTGGTAGTTAAGTCCAGCCGCTACGTCACGGATTTTCCCGACCGTCTGGGCATAATCAGGGATTTGCACTGCACTCGGACGTAGCGAACTGTTATCGAGAAAACCAGTGCGGAAGTATCCCGGCTCAACCACCGTCGCGTGAATCCCCAACGGGGCTAACTCGCCATGCAGGGCTTCGGTAATGCCTTCGACGGCAAACTTGGTTGAGCCATAGATGCCCCATCCTGGGGAGGAGCGATAGCCGCCGATCGACGATAAATTAATGATGTGTCCAGAGCGGTGCTGACGCATACTGGGTAGCACAGCACGGGTGACATTTAGTAGCCCGAAGACATTGGTGCGATAAACGCTCTCAACCTCTTCGGCACTGCACTCTTCGACAGCTCCTAGCAAGCCAAATCCAGCATTGTTAACCAACACATCGATTTGTCCAAATTTTTCTAGACTTGTGGCGATCGCTGCTTTTACCTGAGCCTCATCGGTGACATCCATGCTCAGTACTAATGCATCTTTACTGGTTGCGAATTGTTGTAAATCGTTGTGATTGCGGGCGGTGGCAATTAATCTGTCACCTGCTGCCAGAACTGCTTTCGCAATCTCGGCACCAAGGCCCCGTGAAGCACCAGTAATCAGCCATGTTCTCTGAGTCATGATTTATCTCCTTAAAATTATTAGGCTTAGTAGCAAAGCTTCGATATGCAATATCTCGTATCCAGCAAACTTGAATTTTGTAACTGATTTGGTATTGGTGTTTGCATGAATTCAATATAGGAAATTGACTCGAACTTGTAGTCAACCCTGGGTTGACTGTTTTACACAATAGTATGATTGATGAATTAGTCAATCTAAAGATGGTAGGTGATTCCAACTTAAGTTGGAATCTAAATTCAACCGAAGGCACAACTATAGTTACAAAACAAGTGCTTCAGGTTTATTTCAAATATTTCTCGAACCATCTCAAGGCAGTTGTACACCGCTATAGGAGAAGCCCCACAGACCTATGCGCTCAGGGTCAACTTTACTTTGCGATGCCTTCGGCGAGCGCAGCTAACACCGGATGCGACTTGATCCGGAGTGTAAAAGGTGACGGAACACTTTAAACCTTTACTTTCAAAAGTGGTTCTTCTTTGCATAACTGCTTACTTTCTGATTGTTAGTTGGGTTTCAAACCCAGGAACATTAATGGCTTGCAGTGACAATAGCTGCGATCAACTCTTTAAGGTTCCAGCGATCGCTATATCGAATCCCATTAATAAACAAAGCTGGGGTAGCCGTTACTCCACTGCGGGTGCCACTTTCGATATCTTGATTGATGCGCTCAAGATGCACATGCTTACACATATCTTGCAGAAATTGGGAGATATCAAGCCCTAGATCGTTGGCATACTCTACTAAATAACCATCTGCTAATTGTTGTTGATGGATAAACAAAATGTCATGTATTTGCCAAAACTGACCTTGAACAGCCGCCGCTTCCGCCGCATGTAGAGCTTGAAAATGAATTTGTATCTGCGGAAAATGGCGGAAAATAAAGCACAAATAATCCTCTCCCAACGAAATACTCAGTTGTCGCCCAATGACTTTCAGCAACCGATAAACATCCGCACTCTCTTGACATTGATAATCTCCATACATCACCAGTACCACAGTGGCACTTAACATCCCCTCGGATGGCAAGAGCATTTCTAGTTCCAGGGTTGCAGTTTGTCCTGCTAAGGCATCATGTAAAAATAAGTTGTACAAAATTTATTTGGAATAGCTTGCTAAATCTAGCTTTCGCACAAAAATTGTTCAGGTTATTTTTACACAAATCCTAAGGCTTGATTGATATACGGTTCAAGAATCTGATAAGTCATGTCCCCCACGAGTTCACGAACAGACTTGCCCAAAATCTCATCTCGACTACAGTTAAGCCACACCTCATAGGTGCGGTTGATAAATCGATGACGTTGATCGGCATCCACATAACTGATACAAGCGGGGAGAGCATCTGTGATCAGCCGTAATTCTTGTTCTCGTAAGCGAAGCTCGTCGTAGACATCGCGCAATGTGGCTTCGCTTTTCTGTAAAGCTGCTGTTCGTTCTGCAACCTGTTGGCATTCTCTCAGTTAGATATTTTTGATTCGTTCCAGCTAGATAAATTTGATACTCCTGTGCAAGTTGGTTGATTGGGTGTCAGAGAAGGATCGATATCTTTAGCCAATAGCGAATGGCACTAAGTTAAGACACAGCCCTTGCCGTGACTAGTTCCTAGCCTGGAGGCTAGGAACTAATTCTGAGAGCCTCCGCCTCTAAAGGCTCGATCGCTGGCAGAGCCTCTCGAAATACATTCCCAGCCTACAGGCTGGAAACGGCGTGAAACAAGACTTTCGGCTTATCTTAGTGCCATTTAGCCAATAGCTGAGTTGCTCGCTGGTTGAAGTAATAAAGGCGACCCGATGTATCTAGAATTGCAATACCGACTGGAATTGCTTCCAGAAATTGAGTCATTTTACTTTCGCTCTCACGTAGCTTTGAGTCGGCGACAAGCTCAATCCCATAATTAAGATGATCGACAATTTCAAATAGCCGCTCTGATATTCGCTCCGGCAAAGTCTTTTTGAGTAAATTGCGACCAATTTGGAGATGAACAACTTGTTTGTGCGACTCCTCGATTAAGGCATAAGCTGCTTGCTGCACGCGATCGTGCAAGAATTTGTAATCCTGAACCAATTGTTCATCTAACTGAGATGTCGGCACAATTAAACCTGACTGAGCCGCAACTGATAGTAGCGGGAAAATTTCCCCAGATGAGCTTTCACAAATGATAGAGAGGGTGCTTAAATCAAAAACAGCACCAACACAAGCGGCGAATTGTAAAACTTGCTGGGTTGCTGGAGGCAGTTTTTTCAGTTTGCCAAGCATCAACTCGACCACATTATCGGTGATGTTCTTGCCTTCAATGTGAGTGATATCCCATTGCCAACTGACATTTTCAAGGTCGAAGCTTAACAAGTTTTCTGCATAGAGCGTTTTCAAAAATTCATTGACAAAAAAGGGATTCCCGCCTGTTTTTCGCAATACTAATTCTGCCAGTGAAATGATTGTACTGATGTCACTGTGTAATGTGTCTGCAATCAGTTGTGCGACCGCGTTTAGTCCCAATGGTGCTAACGTAATTTGGCTGGTAGTTGCTCCCTCTTTTCTGAGTTCCTCCAGCATTATTCTTAGTGGATGTGAGTAGTTCACCTCATTATCTCGATAGGCTCCAATCAGAAACAGATATTGCGTCTGGGTATCCGTCATCATCAACTCGATCAACTTGAGTGTTGCTGAGTCTGCCCATTGAAGATCGTCCAGAAAGATCACTAAGGGATGTTCTGCTGAACCAAATACCCGAATGAATTGCCCAAAGACTCGATTGAAGCGATTTTGAGTTTCCGTTGTCCCAACTTCCGGTACGGGCGGTTGCTTGCCAATAATCAATTCAACTTCCAGGATCACATCAATGATGATTTGCCCATTGCTTCCCAACGCCGTTAGAAGTCGATATCGCCACTGTTTCAACTGCTCGTCGGGTTCACCCAACAGTTGTTGTACCAATTTTTGCAAGGCATGGACGATCGCACTGTAGGGAATATTGCGCCCAAATTGATCGAATTTACCTGAAACGAAGTAGCCACGCTTTGCTGTGATGGGCTTGTAGAGTTCCTCTACTAACGCAGATTTTCCTACTCCAGCATAGCCACATATCAACATTAAATTGAGAACTTTCTCTGCTGTTCTCTCCTTGGCAGTAGGCTTCACTAACATTGCCCATTCCGGCTACTCTCTCAAATGCCGTCAATAATGTGGCAATCTCCGCTTCGCGTCCATACAGTTTTTGCGGAATTTGAAATTGATCTCGAACGTCTTGAGTACCTAATTGAATCTCATCAATTTGTCTTATATCTGTAAGTTGTTGAGCGCACCATTCTAAATCTGCCTTAATACCCCAAGCACTCTGATAGCGATCTTCCGCATTCTTTGCCATTAGTTTCAAAACAATATCTGAAACTGCTTTGGGAATCGTTGTCTTCAGTTCATGAGGCAAAACAGGTGATTTGGCAAGATGACAATGGACAAGTTCAAGAATGTCTCTTGTGGCAAACGGTAACTGTCCAGTGAGCAGTTCGTAGAACGTTATGCCAAGGGAGTAAAAATCAGTACGATAATCACGCAAACGGTTAGTGCGTCCGGTTTGCTCTGGAGATAGATATGCAAGAGTGCCTTCTAGAACATGAGAGTTTTTGAAGGTTGGATTGGTGCGGTTAAATCGAGTAGCAATTCCGAAATCAATAAATTTAACGACCCCAGTATCTAGATTGAAGACAATATTGCTAGGGTTGATATCTTTATGAATGACACCAGCAGCATGAATTCTGCCCAGAATACCTGTGAGTTTAATGGCTAGGGATAGAAAAGCTGATAAAGACATAGGGCAGAAATCTGGACGCTGCTGTATCCATCGTTCCAGAGATTCTCCACCGAAATCTTCTAAAAGAATAATGAGTGTGCGCTGATATTCCTGCTGACTATATGCCTTGATCACGCCTTCTAAGTTAAGCGATCACGTAATTTCATATTCCTGCCTGTAGCGGGTGAGTTTCGATGCCGTAGGATAGTCCTGTTTGAGAACTTTTAGAATAACAGGCGTGCGATCTGACAACTTGATGCCACGATACACCAGAGAATTATTGCTGGAATATATCTGAGCATCAACCACAATGTCAGGTAGCGCAATCATTTTTATCACCTTGTCAAAGCATAGAAAGAACCGCAAACCCAAGTAGAATTAATGCTTATTATTCAAGTTCTACTTTGAGAAGTCAATCTACCTATTATCTATGTGCTAGGAACTCCGAACGCAATTTTTGCCCCCTTTTTTTATTTCTTTGTGAGAAATCTGGGTGAGGTCAGTGAAGAACGGATGAAATCAGGTGAACCTATGGACACGAATGGCTGAATGTTGGAAAAAGAGTGGTGGTAGTTTCAATACTTCTCCAAATTCGACTACTTCCACACCCCAATATGAGATGCTTTTGCTATATCAGCCGCCTTTTCAAAAGCTAGATTATTCGGACATTCCACGCCAGACTTGCGCGTTTTAGCCAAGCCGCTTTTGAGCAATTCTTCTTGAAAGCTGATCTCAGCCTCACCCTTTCCATAAGCCATCACTTCGGCAACAGTTCGCCCCTGGTTGTCTTTTTCCACCGGAATGATTATCAGTTGGTTGTCGGCAGCTGCGACTAGCTTGAACAATTTCTGTTTTGCTTCATTAGCTAAGGCATCATGTAAAAATAAGTTGTACAAAATTTATTTGGAATAGCTTGCTAAATCTAGCTTTCGCACAAAAATTGTTCAGGTTATTTTTACACAAATCCTAATGCTTGTCCTGGGGCTTTACCCTGTTCTAGTTCAGGGGCATCGATACCACAAAGCTCAACTGACATTTGGCTGCCGTCAGGAAAGGCGGACTATGATGCTGTCCCCATCTGCCACTTGAGTAGCTATCCATTCTTCGGTAAGCGCGATGGATGGCTGGTTAGTCCTTTGGAAAATCAAGATAGCGCTGATGATAGCTCCAGCGATCGCAGTTAAAATTATGGCAGTTCTCCACAATGGCTTTATATTGCTAGCTCTGTTCTCACAAGATTAAGAAAGCACAATTCTTTTCCGCATTAAACATTTACTACACCTCGTACCCAAAAGCCTTACAAATAGTGGACTTGCTCTTATCAAGCGTGCCATTTAGATATGAAGTTTAATGCTTAACTGACAAAATTAGCTGTGTTTCCCTGGACTAATCTATACTCTGATTAACCTATCATTGAAATCCCTATGAGCTGCGAACATTTAGATAATGTAACTATGGAGACTCTGATTTCTAAAGCAAACTACCCAGTATTTCGTTGTGAAGAGTGTATCCTAATAAACAGTCGCTGGGTGCATTTGCGTATTTGTCAAAGTTGCGGCAAGATGCTGTGCTGTGATTCTTCTGTTCATCAACATGCCCGACGGCATTATGAGGAAACTGGACATTCAGTAATTAGCTCGGCTGAGTTAGGAGAACAGTGGCTATGGTGTTTTTTGGATGTGCAGGCAAAAAACTATTAAAGTGAGGCGATTTCATGGCAAATGCATCTAAATTATTTTTGGTTACAACTAACCAACTAACCTTGTTTTGCCACTTTGAGAGAATGCAATAACCCAAAGTATAGGATTGTGTTGAGTTTTCTATCTGAGCAACTGTACAAAATCGAGCTAACCATTCATGGATTCTCGCATTTAATCATACTTGCGCTTGGCAGCTTCTGGGCAACGTGAAACCGAGCAGATCGGTTCGTTTGTTGCAATTGTTGTCGGCATCGATGACACTGCTGCACAAAAGATTGATATTTTTCATCAGTGACTAATTCATGCTTGAGCAGTAATGCCATTGCATGAGTTACATCATAGGTATAGATAACTTCAGGATGATTCTGTTTGTAAAGTTTAATTCCTTTTTGGACATCACTGCCGTGGTCAGCGTATCAAAGTTTTCAATCAATAGCTCTTCGTCGAGGGTTAGCTCAGATTTTTTTAAAGTTTTAAGCTGTCTGTATAATGTCAGCGCTTTTTGCTATAGCTTAATTTTATTCGTTTCAAGATGCTCGTCATTATAAATTACTAGCATATTAATTGTAGTTTCGTAGTTGGCCCATGTACCTTTCATGCAAACCAAGTTGCACGCTATGGCAATTCCATCCCACGTAAAAACGTCTTTTCTCTTTTTAGGCTGCGCTAACCAGACGCTCTGCAAACGATCCCTTGTTTTAAGCACTTAGGTAGGGTCGGGGTGTGCATTACTGCAACACCCCTCCCATCCGAAACCGTGCTTGCGACTTTCACCGCACACGGCTACTCAGTGTGTTGTCCATTTGTCAAATCGGACTCCCTGACCTTTTGACCTATGAGAATTGGAATATCATTTATCCACTCCCAGTTATATTTTTTCCAAAACTGAGAAAGTTTCTCTCGGAATTTTGAGCGGTCTTTGTTCCGAATTTCTATTAGGTCAATTGCGGTCTTTTCGTCGTGACAATGCCGATGCAGTAGTTGCAGGTTTTTGTCATCATCCTTACCGCCAATGCCTCTGGGGATGATGTGGTCTGCTTCTAAAACATCCCCTTCTTGGAAGATTAATCCGCACCAGGGACATTTACCCTTTTGAAGTTTTAGCAACTTAGCCTTACGATTAGGCATTTGGGGATGTGTCCCTAATCTTGAACTCCAATAAACTGTGTCGCCATCGTAGGGGCTTTTATCGCTTTTAACTTTTACATAGTCAGTGCTACTGCATTCAAACTTACTATGTTTTAGTAACCGAAGGGGGTTCGCGTCCCCCTCCCTGGTTGCGAATACCCAGTTATCACCGTATATGGTTGTCCAGTATTTGTCTGAACCTGCTTTTGCTGTTCCACATCGGCGTTTTGCCCATCGTCGAAGTTTCAGGTATGTGAGGTGGTCTTGTTTGGAAAGTATTCCAACGGTTTGGGCGTCGGATTTTGAAAAATAGGAAGTCCATCCCCTTATTACAGGATTAAGGTCTTTTATGAGAGACGCTTGGGGCGATGACCTATGTTTTGTGATGATTCTTCCGATTTCCTCAATATGAGCCTTACTCGCCTTCGCGGATGGGGTGATGAGGGTGTTAAAACCTAATATTTTCCCGTGTCCATTTCTGTTGCTGCGGTACTTCCCTGCTGGGTATTGCTGGATGTGATGACCAAGAAAGTCGAATCCGGCTTTACCATCCTCGCTTAATTCAGGGTTGAATGTATGAGTTAGCCGGGTTTTTTCTGGTTTTAATTCAAGTCCTATACCAGCTAACCATTCCGAGATAATTTCCCGGTATCTTTGGACAACGGCTTTATCTTTGTGGATAACCACAAAATCATCTGCATACCTTATAAATCCAAGATTCTCGCGGTTATGCCGCTTTCTTCCAGGCAGTGTTTCGGTATATTTTATCAGGTGATTTTCTAAACCGTGAAGGGCAATATTTGCCAGTAGTGGAGAAATGACCCCGCCCTGTGGCGTACCCTCAGATGTGGCAGCAAATGCTCCTTTGTCTATCACCCCAGATTTTAACCAGGCTTTAATTTGTTGCCTGACCTTACCATTGATGTTCAACTTTTGGAGCAATACTTCATGGTTGATGCGGTCAAAACATTTGGCTATATCCGCGTCTAACGCGTACTTTGCCTTGCCTTGAATACAGTTTTTAATCTGTTTTATCGCGTCGTGGCATGACCTTCCAGGTCTAAATCCATAGGAATTTGGCTCGAACATCGCTTCCCATTCTGGTTCAAGCGTAGCTTTTACTACGGCTTGTAGTGCGCGGTCGTACATTGTGGGTATTCCTAATGGGCGTTTTTCCTCTCTTCCTGGTTTTGGAATCCATACTCTACGGGTAGGTTTGGATTTGCCAGTTAGCTTTAGTTGCCCTACCAGTTCAAGACGTGCTTTTGGGGGCAGTGATTTAATACCGTCCACACCCGCGGTCTTTTTACCTTGGTTTTCAACTGTTACCCTACGTACCGCTAACACTCTATTAGACCAAGACCTCATCAGCGTCTTTTGGAGTTTTCGGCATTGCTTGACATCTCCACGGCGGGAAGCAGCATAGATGCGTTTTTGCAACTTGAAAACATATCTTTCAGCTTGTCGCCAATTGATTGTTTTCCATCCCTCGGTATTCATTACTAAATCCGAATTAGGCTTATTCATAGCTACTGTTACCTCTAGCTTTCCCACACTGCGGCTCACGTCAGCTTATCCTGGCAGTTACGCCATCCCTTTTAAGGCATTACCCGTTAATTCGGGTTAGGCATTTGCTTCTTGAGTCATCCTGCACCTTCATGTCTTATGGCTGATGCCTACCTGTTACCAATTTCAGGAGAATATGAAGGGTTGTTTCGTTCCCAGTATCCATAATTGAGTCTTTAGGGCGTGTCTTTCCACCGAGGTTAAGAGTGGTGCGCTATCACGGTACAGGAAACCTGATAGTCTCTACCTTTGTCGGATTTTCCCGTTCCAAGAAGTGTGGCTTATGCCACTAGCTTATAACCCTTGGCATTTTATGACGGTGGTTATGACACTTTGCTTTTCTACCCATAGACTCTTGCTTGCAGTAGGTGCTTTCAGCAATTACCACCTATTCCTGCTTTCACCCCCGCTTTACACCTTTGATAATCAGTCTCGGATGTAGGGGCTACCAATTTGTATTGGTAGTTTGTGTGCTTTTAATCCCGCACCAGGACAGTAGGACTTGGTGTATTTTTGGGTTGGGTTAATAATTTAAGTTGAGGCTTAACTCTTTTCCCATTCCCTCTAGCTTTCTTTGCTTGTTGGCTCGGCTAGATGTCCTCACCTACATGGATAGTGAGTTGTCATTTGTTGAGGATTAAAGTGCGAACTCTACCCGAATTAGGTTACTCAACAAAAGCCAGTCGTCCTCCTTTTCGGGTTTAGACTGAACGAATCGCACCCCGTCATAAAATGCCCCAACAAATAGGTACTCATCAGCCTTTGAATACCTATTTAATAAATTACTTAACTTAGTTACTTAATTAAGTAAAATACAAAATTCTATATTTATCCGCCTTAAGCCAATTCGCTGTAACGTTTACCCACTGGACAATTCAAACAGTTTGTTTCGTCACATAAACGGCAGATAGTTAAGGCACTGTCCTTTGTTTTAGTCAGGGAAAACAAGATTTGGTTAGTGATGCGGCATAAATTTTGGCGGTCTTTTGAAGATAGAGAAGCGATGGCTTCCTCAAGTGCCTTAAGCCGCGCTTGATGGAGCTTGCTCACCAGAGCTTCCCCTTCTTTTGTCAATTTCAACTCCACAGCCCTGCGATCCACAGAGCAACGTTCACGGAGAATTAAACCTTGTTTCTCCAGTCGCTCTACAAGTCGCACTGCACCAGGATGCGACATCCCAAGGGCGCGGCGCAATTGTTCAATCGGTATCCCTGGTGCATGTCTTACCAAGCACATAGCTTCGGCTGCCGGCCCTGCATCATCGATCATTCGCTCCACAGACTGGGCAACGGAATCTGTCAAGGCAAGGGACAAAGCCCCCAGTACATTCGCAAGGTTAGTGTTTTCCATCCCTAAATTATATGCGTGAAGCATATTGACATCAAGTAAATTCGGTGGTTATTATATGCTTCACGCATATATTTAATTTCTCCATGATCCGACCTACAAAACCCGAAGATGCAGTGGCACTGATTGAAGTAGCCAACACAATCGGTTTCCAACCGCACGAGCTCGAGGCTCTTGGCAAAATGCTGGCTGACTACTTCGGCGGTAACACCGACAGCGATCCCTTCTGGATCACCGACTTTGATGACAAAGACGGCCCGGTGGGGGTCGCCTACTGTGAGCCGGAACGAATGACCGAGCAGACGTGGAATCTACAATTGATAGCCATTCGCCCCGACCACCAGGGACAAGGACGCGGTGGCAAACTGCTGCACTACGTTGAAGAAACTTTGAAGGCGCGTGGTGGACGAATGCTACTGGTGGAAACATTGGCGAGCTTCGAGCGCACAAGGAAGTTCTACGCGAAGTGCGGCTACGAGGAGGAGGCTCGCATTCGGGACTTCTACACGGCAGGGGCTGATAAGATTGTGTTTCGTAAAGTGTTGAATGCGGCGTAGACTACAGTAACCTATGAACAAGTTTTAGTTCAGAAACGAAAGGATAGCAAAGTAAGAAAATTTAGAACAGTATTTCTGAAACTGGTGGCTCAACACCAGCAATATCAAGAGTTTTGAGATCCATCCTTTCGCATCTCGGCTCAATACCGAATACATATTTAGTCATGAATCATTATCTAAGTATAAATTTTCTTGCGTTGACCCTGGATAATCCAGTTGTGTTGATTTCTAATAAATCTCTAACTTCCCAAGTAATCGAAATTGTTTGATTATGCCAGAGTTTATTTATAAAAACAAAAAAGGCATTGTAAGAATAGCTTTTTATAGCGAAGAGGATCAGGACTTAATTGAAAACTTTAGGTGGAGGATTGATCATGATGGTTTTATGCGACGAAACAGCGCTAGGGATAAGTTTGGAAAACAACAAACTATTTTTTTTCATAATGTTATAGCCCAAAGAATGGGGCTTGATACTAAACTGACGATCCTACACCTCAATGGAATTAAAGGGGATAATCGTCGCTCAAATCTTCGAGCTGTAACCAAACAACAAGCTCAGATGTCTAGGGGTAAGCACTGCAATAACAAATCTGGATTTAAAGGTGTCGTCAAAAAATCGCCGCTCAAATTTAGAGCGCAAACTACGCTCAATAAAAAACCAATTATCATTGGCGATTTTGACAGTCCTGAAAAAGCATACCAAGCCTACTGTGATTATGTTCGCCCTATTCATGGAGAATTTTTTAATCCTGGCTGACGGGTCTACTCCAAAAATCGCATTCAATTCTTGTGATTAAACCTGACCTGGAAATTATCTTCAGTACACTGTTGTCTGCCTAGACACAATAAGAATACTTGATACAAAAATGAGTATTGCGGGTAGCAATAGGGAGTATTTAGGCGGAGAATTTCTGTTTTGCTGACAACGGACGCTCACACCTTTTGGATCAAAAATGAGTATTTGCGCGTCATCTAAAGCCAAATTATTGCTTAGAAACAACTCTTGAGCAAAACTCTATCTTTTTCATATTACTTTGAACTACATTTGTAGTATAACAACTGCACTCCAATTGTGTAACTCACAAGTGGAGTGCTATAATCCCCACTTATTACATAGGATTTATGTAGTTTAGCAGTATTGGAATAGTAGTTATAAATACCTTGTCCAAGTGGTAGCTGTTGGGTAGCTCAACTGGTGACACACAACTACCAGTTGAGCAGTAAAAAAGCGAGTTGTTGAAAATTTGATGATTCCCCAACTGGTAGCTATAGAGTAGCCCTACTGCTACCAGTTGAGCATAAGACAGGAAGCGAAAAATTCGGGCGTAATGCTGACTGACAATGACTTACAGCAAATTTTGAACGCCTGTTTCATTCTCAATAACTTCAAAATTATTGAGAATGTATAATACATTTATGTTGCAATTGTGCTTCAATAATTCTTTCATTCACTTAACCCAGCCCACTTAACATCCGATTTTTTTCTTCATGCCTGAATAGAAATTGTTCATTTTACAATCTCCACGCTTGTTGATAGAGTTCAAACTTGTTTTAAGTAGTGAAATTGTCTGATTAATCACAGTTACAAATAGCAGACATTTTGCACCTAAAACCCCTATTTATATACAAAATGTCTGCTATTTTGCACAGCTTATACACGCTTTTAACTGTTATAGCTGTCAAGGAACTTTGACTATTCACTACAAAATGTCTGCTATTTAGAACATCGCTTTGACCAAAAAATTGGTGTCTAATACATACACCAACTACCTTTTAGCCACTTTTATCAAACTGGCTCATTCTCAATAACTCTAAAATTATTGAGAATATATAATACTTCTGTGTTGCAACTGTACTTCAAAAATCCCGCTCAATCGATCAACTTCTTCAGTAAGTGGATCTGAAATTTCCACTGTGAGTTCAGGAGCCATTCTATATATTTAGCGTTAACTGAAACAGAAACTCGTCTAACGCAACAACTACACTAAACACTTAAAACCCCGTGAACTTAGTGTAGTTTAACCGTACTAAATCAGTCTCATCTGACACTAATATTTTTGGACGTCCAAAACATCAAAAACAGTGGTTTTTTGTCCTTTTGGCCGTCCAATAAGCGCCAACCTTACTCAATTGTCATGCTCTGCTGACAAATGCCCACCTGTCAACGGACGTCCAAAAGGACAAAAATGACCAGTTTTTGATAGTTTGGCCGTCCAGTGTTTTTGAAAAAAATCTTCTGTAGCTCTTATCCAGTCTCAATTACAGCCACTTTTTTGCGCTATTTTTATTGTCAATAAGCTGGGGTCTTATTGACAATGCGTAATCATGATATGTTGCAATTGTGTTTCAAAAATTCTTTCTTGAACTTAACCCACGAGTCAGGTGTACGCTTTGCGTGGTTCACAGGCTAAAACCACGGCTACGCTCAAGCTGTTTGCGTTGTTCTTCCACCTCAGAAAAATGAGCTTTTAATTCAATATTCCAATCAGGATAAGTCGGTTTAAATCTTTGACCATTCGGCAACAATTCTAATACTGCACTAGCAGTTTTATCCCCCTGCTCATCGTTATTGAATGCCAGAACTACCCTATGACAATTTTTGAGAAATTCTAGAGGTAAATTGTTCGGGTCATCAGCTACCATAAACATCGTTCTCATCGATGGTAACGCTCCTGTTTTGGCTAGGACATACACGCCTACTGACACCGCATCAATTGGCGAAGAACATAAGAAGACGTTTTTAATTTCTTGTTGTGGATTCTGCCCCAAATTTATATGAAACCAACCATAAGGTGTAGAGGCGTTTTGGTCATACTCAACAGTGTGATGATTATGTCCGGGGTTTGACCAAACTAATGCACCAGTTTTTTCACCATCCAGATTACGTTTGATAAATAAAATCTGCTTTTGCTCATCGATGTAAAGCAAATTGTGGTTGTGTAATCTTTCAATAAAAGAATCTGGTATACCGCGTTTCTCACTCAAGTATTTATACAATTTTGGCCACAGAGCTAGATCCTCTGGTGGTGGAGTGAACTGAGGCTGTTGTTTGCGTTCAATTTCTTGAAAGAGTTTTTCTAAATGCTCAACTGGGAGTGGTTTAACAGGTTTGAGCAGCAATTCATTAATAGGTTCATCATCACGTTCTGTTTGGTAGTCAACGCCAAGATGTTTTTGCAAACCCGGGAAGGTATAAGCTGCGCCTAATTGTGTGCCACTGAAAGCCTGCCCATCTTTCTCATAAGAAATGCCTTTAGACTTACCATTCCTAGTCCATCCTGTTCTTACACTAATGCCAGCTTGCTGCAACCGCATGATCAGCGTTGGCATTTGGGGATTATCAACTCTAGCCCTATCAATTGTCTGCTGAAGTTCCTCTTTAATAGTGCGTCCTGGTGGCCGCTCAAGTTTACCTAGTTCATATTCTTCTTGCTCTCGCCTTATGCGCCTGATTTGTCCGGTGCTGGGTGTGCGTTGTAGTTTCTCTCTACTGCCCTGGACTTGCACCAAATTATAGTCAATTTCAATCTGTCGCAGCACTTTCTCAGAGCGCACATAATCCCAGGAATCATGGACTACTAGCCCTGTATCCATCCTGATTCTGCTGGCTGCAATGTGGATGTGGTCGTCGTCGGTGTTATGGTGGCGAAAGATGACAAACTGATTGGCATCAAAGCCCATCTCCTTCATGTAGCGTGAGCCAATCTCGCTCCACTTCTCATCATCTAATTTATCGTCTTTAGCTGCTGACAGTGAGACATGATAAACAACTCGGTCTGCATCAGAATTAAGTTGTTGAGACAGCTTAAATTCCCGCGCCAATTCACGGGCATTTCTCCCGCTCATGTTGCCGCCAATTAGTTTCGCATCTTCGCGTGATTCCAAATAATCCAACAGCTTGCGAAAACCTCTACCCTTCGTCTGCTTCCCAATCATCCTCTTCCTCTTCTGAATCTTCGGATTCAATGTCGTCCGAGGCAATGTCTCGTCTGCACTGATGCAGCAGTTCTAAAAGCTCTCTTAGTAGTTGTGGATCAGCAGGTAAAGTTCGCCCAATTTTTAGGGCTGTGTTGGTGGCTTTGACAAGCTGGTTTAGATTGTTCCCGATCTGTGCTAATTCCCAATATGTTTGTAAGCTAATTTTGCTCAACCGTTTTGGTAATGGACGCATCAATGCATTACGTCTCATCAATTCACTCGCTGACATCCCCGCATCAAGTGATTTAATACGAATCATATCCAGTTCAATGTCACTTAATCTCACTGGGAATATATGCTTTCTAACTAGAGCTTTTGACTGCTTGCGATTCGCCATAAATCGAGAAGATATAGGGACATTGTGAGGGGGGTTTTTTAAGGGGGGTTTCCCCACTTGAACCAGTCTGCCGTTCGAGCGCAGCGAGACAAAGCGTAAGCTTTGAGGCATGGCTGGCTTCAAGCCCCTTTTCGGGGTAAGCGAGGTGTCAAGTGCTACGTATGTACGGAGGACACAGCAGGAGGCTGAAGGCAGGAGTATAAAGGCGTAGCCGTGCTGCTAATCATCCTACAACTTACAAGGGGGGATAGCAACGGCGTAGCCGCAATCGTCAATTTTTTTTAGGATTTTGAAAACCAATTGGTGCAAATTATTTCAAATAGCCGATAATTATCAGTTAATCGGTATTCACGAGATAACCATGAGTGAGCATCAGAATTCAGAAGTAATTACAAAACAGAAGATTGATGAGGCTATCAAAGCGCTTAAGGAACAGAAGCCGAAAGAGCGAGAGTCTGTATCAGACAGAGACGCAGTTCGGAAGATGAGGAGATATATTGAAAAACTGACCTCTGATAAGTATGGCTACAGTTATGATGAAGTTTCAGAGATGCTGAAGGATCTGGGTATTAATTTGGCTGGCAGCAGAATCAAATATTTAATCGGTGAGTTGAAGAAAAGCAGTCGTCGCCGTCAACAGGCAGAACCAAGCGAGGATAATAGTACATCATCAAGTCCTGTTACTGAAAATCAGCAAGCAGTTCTTGCCAGCAGTGAGGCATTAGAATCGGATGGAAAGAGTACTCTAGGCAAGAGCAAAAAACAACTACTTGCAGCTGAGGCAGCAACAACATAGAAACAATGGCATCCTAGTTTTAGTCTTTGATCGGGTCAAGTTAGCCAGATAATAGGAATCAATATGGGAGAAGCGAAAAGGCGTAAAAAGTCAGACCCCAATTGGGGTAAATCGGGAGGATTTAATCATCCCAACAAACCTAAAATCACCTATTTGACTGAATCACATCCCGATTATCAAACCGCCTCTGACATTAAAAATGCTCACTACGCTGGCAAATCTCGTGTTTACCTTGTCA